>CBINIO010000098.1:0-10995 GCA_966250725.1 uncultured Chitinophaga sp. | reverse complement strand
ATGGAAGCGGACATGGGGCAGAACCCCGTTCGCAAACTGATGGGCAAGCTGATGGACAAATGGCTCGGCAGCGATTTTGAAAAAGGGCTGCGCAACCTGAAAAAACTAAGTGAAATATAAAAACCCGGAACCGGTAATTTTGTTATGGAAAAGGGCTCGCAAAGCCCTTTTTTGCTGGGCAAATCCCGCATCGAAACAACTATGAGATTTTTAAAATTGTTGCTGGCCTCTTTGGTCATCCTGGGCGTACTCGTATTTTTATTGTCCCTGGCATTCCCTTCTACCGCCCGCATGGAACGCTCGGGCTCCATCAGCGCGCCGCTGGCGACCGTTTACGGGCAGGTGAGCGACCTGAAGACCTGGCCGGTATGGAACCCCTGGAACCCCGCATACCGTGGGCGCGAACACATCCTTTTGCAGTATTCCGATTCCTCCTCGGGCGTGGGTGCCTGGTATACCTGGAGCAAAACTTCCGGCCCCGCCGCATCCGGAAGGGTGGAGGTAGTGGCCGCCGACCCGGCGAAAGGCATCGAATTCAACATGACCGACCCCTCGATGAAGCCCGTGAAAGGGTACATCGAGCTGAAACCTACCACGGACGGGCAGGGCACGGCCATCTTATGGCGGCTGGAAGCGAAAGTGGGGCTTGCGCCCTGGTGGAAGCTGCGCGGTTTCCTGATGGACAGGGTGTACGGGGATTCCATGGAAGAAGGGCTTAACAAGTTGCGCGACCTCTGCGAATCGCGCTGATTTTATTTGAATGGTATGGTAATTGTGAACCGAACGGCGTAAATTTCCATTTCATTCAAAAATCAAATCCTATTTTATGAAAAGTATGTTATTCGGCCTCGCGCTCCTGTTCACCGCCACCACCGTGCTGGCGCAGAACCCGCCCAAAAGTCCGCGTGTAACCGCCTCCGGCGAGAACGTAGAGATCGCTTACGGCCAGCCGTCTAAAAAAGGCCGCCAGATCTTCCCCGGTCTTGAAGCTTACGGGAAAGTATGGCGTGCCGGTGCCAACAAATCCACCGACATCACTTTTAAGAAAGACGCCAGATTCGGCGGCAAGGAAGTGAAAGCAGGCACTTACGCACTCTTCATTATTCCCGGGGAAAAGGAATTCACCTTTATCCTGAACAGCGTTCCCGGCCAGCCGGGTGCTTTTGATTACGAAAAGAACAAAGGCAAGGATGTGGCCAAGGTGAAAGTAGCGCGTCAGAAAACGGCGTCTACCGTAGAAAAGCTGACCTTCAGCCTGCCGAAAGGCTCGCTGGTGTTCGAATGGGACGATACCAAAGCGGTAGTTCCCCTGACCTTTATGTAAACGTAAGAAGATCATTGATCGACCGGCCCGCAGCGATTGTTGCGGGCCGGTTTTTATGTGTGAAGGTGTTAAGACCTGCGCTTCGGGCTGCTACTCCCATTTCCTCCCATACTCCTTCAACATATCCAGTATCGATTGGTACACCTCACCCAATTCCTCATCCGTAATGCAATACGGCGGCAGTATATACAGCGTGTTCCCCAACGGCCGCAGCATAATGCGCCGCTCCCTGAAGAAGCCAAATAAAAAGCCCGCAAGGTTATTCACATACCCGTCCGCTTCGCCGGTTTCGATCTCGAAGGCGAGAATAGTGCCAAGCAGGCGAACGTTCCGCACATCGTCGTGATACGCCAGCTCCACCGCGAACTGCCGGTGCCGCGCGTTGATCCGTTCACGGTTGGCGCGGCTTTCGGGCTGCAGGAACAGCTCGAGGCTGGCGAGCGCCACGGCGCAGGTGAGCGGGTTGGCGGTGTAAGAATGGCCGTGGAAGAGGGTTTTGAGCTTGTCCTGGCTCAGGAACGCATCGTAGATCTCCTGCGTGCAGGTGGTGACGCCCATCGCCATCGTGCCGCCTGTAAGACCTTTGGACAGCGTGATCATGTCCGGCGGGGTTTGCACCTGTTCCATCGCGAAGTTGGGCCCCGTTCTGCCAAAGCCGGTCATTACCTCGTCCGCGATCAGCAATATGCCTCTTTCGCGGCAGCGCGCCAGCAGCCGGTCAAACAAAGGCGCCGCATACATCAGCATACCGCCGGAGCCCTGCACCAGCGGCTCGAAAATGAACGCCGCCGTGTCGGGCGCTAACAGCGTCACTTCTTCCAGCAGCCGGTCGATATTTTCCTCGGTGGGCGTGTCGATAAAGGTAACCTCGAACAGGTACTCGTCGAACGCGCGGGTGAACACGCTGCGGGCGCTCACGCTCATGGCGCCGAAGGTATCGCCGTGATAGGCGTTCTTGAACGCCAGTATCTTTTTGCGCTCTATCCCTTTGTTCCGCCAGTATTGGATCGTCATTTTGAGGGTTACCTCCACGGCGGTGGACCCGTTATCGGAATAAAATACTTTCGCCTGTTTGCCCGGCAATATCGGCAGCAGCTGTTCGGCCAGCGCCACGGCGGGCTCGTGCGTATAGCCGGCGAAAATGGAGTGATGGAGCTTTGCCGCCTGCTCCGCCAGCTTTTGCGTGATATGCGGATGCGCATGCCCGTGAATGTTCACCCACCAGCTGGAAGTGGCGTCGATATAACGGTGGCCCTGCTCGTCGAACAGCAGCGCGCCTTCGCCCCGTACCAGCGCCACGGGCGCGGGCGCGGTCTGCATTTGTGTATAGGGGTGCCAGATCACCGCCTGGTCTCTCTCGCTTAAAGTCTTTTGCATCTGGCAAATGTAAGACATACAGGAATAAGCTAATACTTCCAGGTCGGAACCATTTCCGTAACTTTGTGTTTTATTGTACGGCACAACATTTGGTAATCCCCTTAAATGGTCATCATGGAAACGAAGCTGCTGGAAGTTACTGACAATGTGAATGCCCGCCAGTTCGAGGCGAAGATCGACGGGCACCTGGCGAAAGTGGAATACATGTTCGGCGGGAACAAGATATTCCTGACCCATACGGAAGTTCCGCCCGCCCTGGAAGGCCGGGGCATTGCCTCGGCGCTGGTGGAAAGAGTGCTGTATATCCTTGAAGAGCGCCGCCTGAAGCTCGTGCCGCTTTGCCCGTACGTAGCCACCTACCTCCGCAAGCACCCGGAATGGAAAAAGCTCCTGGCGCACGGCATCAATGTGTAACCAATCCATTTTTATTTTATGCCCGTAGAAAATTTCGACAAGCTCCATCACCTGCACCAGGAATGGAAAAAAGACCTGTTGCTGAACGAAAAAGAGATCAAATCGCTCACGGCCGAGCTGACCGAGCTGGCCTCGCAGCAGCTGAACAACGACCAGCTCGTGAAGGTCGAGCATTTCCAGAATTCGCTGGTGCGCCAGAAAGAAGTGGTGAACGACCTGCTGCAGCTGGTGATCAAAGGCGATAAAATGATGTCCGAAGCGAACGGCGGCGATGCGGAATTGCATATGCTGCACAACAAGCTGCAGGACGATATGGATATTTTCGACCGGCTGTTCGTGGAGCTGCGCGAAGAGTTCAAAGCGTTTAAACGGGGGCTGCTGAAAGCCTAAAGAAAACGATGCCTCCAGGCGCATGCAGCTTTGATTTGGTACAGACAAACCCTCGGGAATATTTCATGAATACATACAGAAGCGTAAAGGAAGTGCTTTACGCAGACCAGAAAGATATGGACGGCACGCCGCTGCGGCAGCCGTTCCCTTCCATACATGCGGACCGCATCGATCCCTTCCTGCTGCTGCATCACATCCGTACGCAGGTGCGCGACGATGTTCCGTTGCACCACGCCGGCGTGGGCCCGCATCCGCATCGCGGGTTTTCGCCCGTTACGTTCATTTTCGAAGGCGGCGTTCATCATCGTGACAGCCGGGGGAATAACTCGGTGGTACATGCAGGCGGCACGCAATGGATGCATGCCGGCATGGGCATCGTGCACAGCGAACGCCCGCCCGCGGATATTCATGAAACCGGCGGCGTGCAGGAGCTGATACAGCTTTGGGTGAATTCGCCTTCGCGGCATAAAATGGACCAGCCCTCGTATTTCCCGCTGCATGCGGCCGATACGCCCGTTGTGACCAGCGAGGACGGTCTCGTGCAGGTGCGCGTGATCGCCGGGGAGCTCAACGGCGTGAAAGGCCCCATCCCCACGCTCATCCCCGTCAACACCTTTACCGCTGCCTGCAAAAAAGGCGGCCGCATGTACCTGCCCATTCCGCCCGATCATCACGCGTTCATTTACCTGCTCGACGGCGAGCTGAAAGTGGAAGGCGGCAGCGTGTACACCGGTTTTCACGCCGTGGTGTTCCGCGAAGACGGGGAGGGGATCGGCATTTCGGCCGAAGAAGATACCCGCCTGTTCATCGCCTCCGGCAAACCGATCGGCGAAAAGATCGCTGCCAACGGCCCTTTCGTGATGAATACCGAGACCGAAGTATTGCAGGCCATGCGCGATTACCAGATTGGGAAAATGGGTATCCTGATCGAGGATTGATCCTTACGTTCCACGTAAATCCTTACGGGGAACGGTCAAAGCCGCAGCGTATACCGGCGCTTCACGCCGCTGAAGAAAACATTAAAGCGCCGGTATAACGCCGCTGTATATACGAAAGTACCAGCTCAAAAAAATATCGCCGACCACTCCCTTTTGAAAATCCCTTCCGGCGCAAGCTCCTGTATCCCTTCTTTCTCACTTAGTTCACCGCTGGCGTTCACATGGTCCGCAATGCCGCACCAGGGCTCGATGCAGACAAAATCCGCGTCTTTCGCGCTCCAGATGCCCATATAAGGGAATCCCGGGAAACTTACTTCCAGGCCATGAGGCGTTTTGTCGCTGCGGATGGAAATAGCGTCGGAAGCCAGGTGTTTGAACACGAGCGCGTCCTTGTAAAACAGCTGTTTTTCCAGCGGCAGTTCGGTGGTGCCGTTGAGATAAGGCAGGGGCGCGGCCTGGATCAGTCCTGCTTCGGACAGCGGCCATACGCCCGCGGTTTCGGGCTTGTTGAAATGAAGCGAATAATCCGCGAATGAAGTTTGCTCCGCCAGCGGCACTTTAAACGCGGGATGCGCGCCGATGGAAAAATACATCGGTTCGTCGCCGGTGTTCTGCACGGTATATCTCACGTTCAGCGTAGCGTTCTGGATGGCGTAACGGATGGTCAGGGTAAAAGGGAAAGGGTATTTTGCCATCGTGCCGTCGTCGTCGGACAGGCTGAAGGTGACGCTCGACGGCGTTTGTTCGTTGACGTTAAACGCCATATCCCTCGCGAAACCATGACGGCCCAGCTGGTATGTTTTCCCTTTATAACGGTATTGGTTGTCTTTTAGTCCGCCCACGATGGGGAACAGCACGGGACTTTTTTTGCCCCAGAAAGCGGGATCGCCGCTCCAGAGGTATTCCAGCTGGTTGTCTTTCCTGACGATGCTTTGCAGCTCGGCGCCCTGGGCGCTCACCTGCACACGGATATATTCATTGGCAATTTCCATCATGCGGCAAAGTTACAGTTTCAGGCGGATTCCTGCTTTACCCAGCAGCCCCGCGGCCTGGATCATCAGTAGGGAAAAAAGGAGGGATTTGAGGAGGCCCGGCCAGCCGGACAGCGCTTCCATGGCAAAAACGCCGGTCATGGAGAGGATCGCGTACGCGAAATAGGGGATGAGATAACAAAGCAGCGTATCGGTGCCCGCGGGTTTGATGACCCTGAACCAATGGGCTTTCTGCCGGAGATCGCCCAGCCAGTAAGTGAGCACGAACAGGCCGATGGTAAGCGCGGTGCAAACCAGCACCCAGCTGGGCGTAGCGCGGATCTTTGAAATTTCCCAGATGGGCCGGGTAAGCAGACCGGCCGCAGCCAGCACAACGGCAATGCTTAACAGCAATGGGATCACCTGCCGCCATTTGCCGGCGGCGGTGTAGCTCCGGAAGATCATCGCCGTCAAAGTGCCGCCCATTACCAATGAGGGCATGGCGCCATTGTCCAGCGGGCCGAGCAAGACGCCCAGGAAATTATCACGCGGCAATACATGCGCATGCACCGCCATGCTCAGCCCGGTGAACAGCAGCCATCCGGCGAGCACTGCGGCGAATTTCCCTTTTCCCGATACATAGATCAGCGCGCTGGCGAAATAGGCCCAGCCGATCAGGCCGAGAATGCCCCACCAGTAGGTGGAGAACCGCTGCGCTTCTTCGCCGCCGCGGCAGAACCAGGCCAGTGCCAGCAGTACGGCAATGCCCAGGCCTTTCAGCGTATACCGCACGGCGGCTGACCATGCGGCGGGATATTGGTTCCATATCAGAATGAAGGAAGTGCAGCAGAGAATGTTCCATACGCCGCGGCTGATGCCGGTAGCGCCGGCGTTGAGATATTCTCCGTTGACAAGGAAGAGGCCCATCACGATCAGCGCGATGGAACGCTCCGTTACATGGCGCACCAGCTGAAAAGTGTTGTCGCCCTTTTTGATGCGGTTGCTGATAGCGTAAGGCAGGCTCATGCCCACGATAAAAAGGAATGCGGGGAACACGGCGTCGGCCACGCCCATGCCGTCTTCCTGCGCGGCGGTATGTTCCAGCCATCCGGGGATGTTGCTGAGGCTCCAGAGGTCGTTCACGAAGATCATCAGCAGCATGGTGAGAGCGCGGGTAATGTCGATGGAAGCGATGCGTTGCGTCGGGCTCATATGGATAGGGGATTTTGTGCAGGGTTACGATAAAAAGCTAGTTCCAGATGCCGTTCTCTCGCGTGAGGATCACCGGCAGGCCGTCCGTTACCACGATCGTATGTTCGTGCTGCGCCACGTAGCTGCCGTCGCGGGCGGCGAGCGTCCATCCGTCGCCGTTTTCGTAGGCCCAGGTGGCTTTGGTGGAGATGAACGTTTCCACGGCGATCACGGAGTTTTTCCTGAATTTGCTGCGGTTGTATTTGTCGTAATAGTTGGCGATGGAATGCGGCTCTTCATGAAGGCTGCGCCCGATGCCGTGCCCCGTCAGGTTTTTGATGACGCGGTAACCGCGTTTGCGTGCTTCCGCTTCAATGATGCCGCCTATCTGCGCGATCTTCACGCCGTCGCGGATGTTGGCGATGGCGATGCGGAGAATGTCGCGCGAAGCGTTGACCAGCGGCTGATGCCGGTGAAGGTCCTCGCCCAGCACAAAAGAACCGCCGTTGTCCGCCCAGAATCCGTTCAGCTCGGCGCTCACGTCCACGTTCACGAGGTCGCCTTCGCGGAGGACCGTTTTTTGTGCCGGGATGCCATGCGCGATCTCATGGTTCACGCTGATACAGGTGCAGCCGGGAAAGCCGTAGGTCAGCTTTGGCGCGGAGCGCGCGCCGAAGGCCGCCAGCACCGAGCGCCCGAATTCGTCCAGCTCGGCCGTGGTGATGCCTGGTTTTGCAAATTCGCGCATCCTTTTGAGGGTGAGGGCTACCGCTTCGCTGGCTTGTTGCATGCCCAGCATTTCCGCCTGTGATGATATCGACATGTTGAGATATTGTACGTTATGCCGAACAAGATACAAATTTTCAGGCGCTTTCCGGCCGGCCCCGGGCGCGTTACGCGTAGTTTCTTTATTTTTGAAAAATGCAAAAGAAGATCGTGCTGGCCAGCACTTCCACCCTCTACGGCGGGCAATACCTCGAATACCTGGAACCGGTGATGACGGAACTGTTCGCCGGCATACAGGAGATCGTGTTCATTCCGTACGCGCGCCCCGGCGGTATCAGTCATGACGACTATACACGCCGCGCCGAAAGCGTGTTCTCACAAAAAGGCATCCGTGTAAAAGGGCTGCATACGTTCAGCGATCCTTTACAGGCCATCTGCGAAGCGCAGGCTTTTTTCACCGGCGGCGGCAATACTTTCCTTTTGGTGAAACAGCTGCACGACCTCGGCCTGATGAACGTTTTGGCGGAGGCTGTAAACGCCGGCAAACCATACCTGGGCTGCAGCGCGGGCAGCAATATCGGCGGGGTGAACATGCAAACCACCAACGACATGCCCATCGTATACCCGCCGAGCTTCGACACCATGGGGCTGGTGCGCTTCAACCTCAACCCGCATTACCTCGATCCCGTGGCCGGTCTCGAGCACATGGGGGAAACCCGGGAAACGCGCATCAGGGAATTTCATACGCAAAACGACATACCGGTGGTAGGGCTGCGCGAAGGCAACTGGATAGAAGTAAAAGGGAATGAAGTGAAGCTGAAAGGCAAATACAGCGCCCGCATCTTTTTACCGGGCAAAACGCCTTTTGAGCTGGCGACGGGGGAACCGCTGAAGTTTTCCTGACCTGCTGTTAATTTTCTATCGCAACCGGTGGCAAAAATAAAGAACGCAACGGTTGAAAAACTTGCGCAACCGTTTGCGCAGACGCCCGCCCCGCTTGTTTTAGCAGTGAAATGGCACTTTTTATCGCGCAAGGCGGTCATTCTGTACCTGAATCCGTACGTTCATCAAAAAATGATGGATAAAGGCTAAAACTTTACTATTTTAACCACTTCATAGTCCACAACTCAACCTACAAATTATGAGTGCTACTCGACGTAATTTTCTCCGCCAGCTGGCGGTAGGCTCCGGAGCCCTTGCCATGGGCCTTCCTTCCTTTGCCGCTCCCGCAATGCCGAGCGACCGGGAACTGAAAACCGCATTGGAGCAATCCGGCAAAAAACAGCGTTTCAACATGAGCGGTTATGCCGCGCCCAAGATCGACAAAGTGCGCATCTGCTTTATCGGCCAGGGTCAGCGCGGTCCCGGAGCGGTGCAGCGCATGTCTTACATCGACGGGGTGGAGATCGTCGGCATCTGCGACCTGTTGCCCGACCGCGCCGCCAAGTCCAACAAGATCGTCACCAAATCCGGCCGCCCCGCAGCCAAAGAATATTCCGGGGAAGAGGGCTGGAAAGAAATGATCGACAAGGAAAAGCCGGACCTGGTGTACATCACCACGCCCTGGCACCTGCATACGCCCATGGCCCTTTACGCCATGGAATCCGGCAGCCACGCAGCTTCGGAAGTGCCCATCGCGCTGACGCTGGAAGATTGCTGGAAGCTGGTGGACACTTCGGAGCGCACCAAAAAGCATTGCATGATGCTGGAGAATTGCTGCTACGATTTCTTTGAGCTGCTTACGCTCAACATGGCCCGCCAGGGAATGTTCGGCGAGCTGGTTCACGCCGAAGGCGCGTACATCCACGACCTGCGCGAGCTCAACTTTTCGAAGAAAGGTTACCAGAACATGTGGAGGCTGCGCCAGAACGCCGCGCACAACGCGAACCTGTATCCCACGCACGGCCTCGGCCCCATTGCCCAGTGCATGAACATCAACCGCGGCGACCGGATGGATTACCTCGTGACCATGGCAAGCAACGACTTCATGATGGCGGACATGGCGAAGGAAAAAGCTGCTGAAGATCCGTTCTTTAACGAATTCGTGGGCAAACATTACCGCGGCAACATGAACACCACCACCGTTCGCACCGTGAAAGGCAAAACCCTCATGATCCAGCACGATATCACCACGCCGCGCCCGTATTCCCGCATCCATCTCATCAGCGGCACCAAAGGCATCGCGTCCAAATACCCGAGCCCGGAGCGCATTGCGTTCGGTCATAAATGGATCAAACCCGAAGAGCTGGAAAAACTGTATGACGAATACACGCCCGAGATCATCCGCAAGATCGGGGAGCTGGCGAAAAAGGTCGGCGGCCACGGCGGTATGGACTTTATGATGGACTGGCGCCTGATCGACTGCCTGCGCAACGGCCTCCCGCTGGACCAGGACGTGTACGACGCCGCCGCATGGAGCTGCATCGTGCCGCTGAGCGAAAAGTCCATTTCCAAACGCTCCAACAGCGTGGACATCCCGGACTTCACCCGCGGCGCATGGAAAACGAACGCTCCCGTGGAGCTGACGCTGAAAGGCGGCGGTACTACCGGCGTTATCGGTGTGGAAAGGAAAACCGAGTCCAAGCAACTGAACGTACATTAGGATTTGAAATGAATACGAAAGGGCGTCTCTGTAAGGGGCGCCTTTTTTTATGGGCCGGCATTGTCGTCCCGCCGGTGCGCGCGTGTAGTTTGTTCACGCAGTTCGCGTAAGCATAAAGCTCCTGCATTTTACTCCTCCATTTCCCTCACAAACTTTCTCGGCGCAAGCCCCGTCACCGATTTGAATACGCGGTTGAACGAAGCGATGCTGTTAAACCCGCATTTTTAATCCTCCATTTCCTTCACAAACTCCCTCGGCGCAAGCCCGGTCACCGATTTGAATACGCGGTTGAACGAAGCGATGCTGTTAAAGCCGCAGCGGTAGGCGACAGCCGCGACGCTTTCTTCCGAACCGGCCGCGAGCAGCTTGCAGGCTTCGTGTATGCGTACTTCATGCAGGAACTCCACGAACGTGAGCCGCGTATGTTTTTTGAAGTACCGGCAAAACGCGGGCGGCGTCATGTTCGCATGCCTGGCGATCGTTTCCAGCGGGATGTCGGCGTCGTAATGTTTCATGATGTAATCGTAAATGGCGCTGATGCGCAGGCCTTCCTGCTCGTTCACGGCGGCGGGCCGTGCGCCTGTCACCAGCGGCTCCAGGTCGCTGATGCCGCGCAGGTGGCTTAGCAGGCGGATAAAAGCGGCGAACTGCACCGCGCCTTTCGAACGGCTAAGCTGTTGCAGGCCGTCGATCACCGCGGGCGTGGCGCGTTCAGGCACCCTGAAGCCGCAGGGATACCGGTCGATAAAAGCTTTGATAGGCTTCAGCTCCGCGAGGGAAAACAGCGGGGCGAGCTTGCCCGCGGGGTTGAAAAAAAGCGTGAACGCCTGCGAGCCGCCGTAGGCTTTTGTTCTGTCGCTGCGGAATACGTGCGGCTGGTTGCCCGCGAGCCAGTACACTTCGCCCGGCCGGAAGGCATGCATGCTGTTGTCCGCCACCAGCGTGCCGGAGCCGCGTTGTATCCAAGTGAGCTGTATTTCGCCGTGCCGGTGAAGATGGGGGTAGAAGTAAGGCAGGCGTTCGTTTTGGAGGATAATGGTTTTATCGGGCGCCACAGGTATG
>CBINIO010000097.1:0-11025 GCA_966250725.1 uncultured Chitinophaga sp. | reverse complement strand
CTGCTCGATGTCCTGCCGCGCGAGGGCGGTAAGGCTCTGGCAATACTGGCCGGACACCTTGCCTTCGCCGCCTTCCCAGGGGTGGAACTTCCGTTGCATGAGCAGGTTGAAAGCATGTTCGTGACGGCCGAGGAAGTTATGCAGCGCGGCTCTTTCCAGGTAAAGATCGTCGCGGAAATTGACCAGCGCTCCGTTGGCTTCGAGCAGTTCGAGGCGTTGCGCGGCGTCGGTATTGAGCCGTTTGCGCAGCTGGTCCAGCTCCATCAGCACGCGCGCGTCGGTCGGGTCCAGTGCGAAGGCCTTTTCAAAATGCTGCAGCGCGGCGGCTGCTTTGCCGCGTTTGTTGAACAGCGCGATGCCGAGGTTGCGGTGAACGGTGGGGAAGGAGTCGTCGCGGCGCAGCGATTCTTCCCACATGGCGATGGCCTCGTTGTATTGCCTTTTATCGTACCAGAGGCAGCCGAGATAATACGGCGCCTTGGCGTCGCGCGGGTTCAGCTCCATGGCCTGCTGCAGCACGGGCACGTCCTCTATCCGGTTGGGAAAGCACAGGGCCGGATCGGCATCCGCGGCCTGCTGAAAGAACCGCTGCGCAATGTCCGCCTGCCCGCTCTGGCGGTAAAACCAGCCGAGATAATAATAATGCATCGGCGATTTCTCCCGCGATTGCAGGCCCATCAGGCCGATCGCTTCTTCGTACATTCCCGCGGCGGCATAATCGCCGGCGTATTCGAGGAAGTTGTGATCGGCGTCGCGGCCGAGACGTACCAGCATGGCGGAAGCCACCGCGGCGGCCTTTGCATCGCCGGAGGCTTCGAGGCAAAGCTGCTGCTCGAAGTATAAAGTAAGGTTGAACAGGTCGCGGCGAAGCCCGTCCCTGCAAGTGTCCAGCGCTTCGTGGTAACGGCCGGTCTTGCGCAGGATGGCGGCTTTCAGCGACCATGCCTTGTTGTTGCGCGCGTTCCTGTCCAGCGACCAGCTCACCTGTTCCAGCGCTTCCGCATATTGGCCGCGGTGCGCGCTGATGCGGGCAAGGGAAAAATACCCGCTGTCCTGCCAGGCGCTGTTCCAAACCGCCTTGTAATATTGATCGTACGCTTCGTTGCGGCGGCCCTGCATTTCAAGACAAAGGCCCAGGTTGTACAGCGGCTCTCCGTCGTACGGGTTGGGGTTGCGCTGCGTGAGCGTTTCCACGGCTTTCCGGAAATACGGCTCCGCTTTGGCGAACTGCCCGCGGCGGAGATACCATGCGCCCAGCGCGTTGTTGTTGCGAACGTCTTTCGGGTCGCGGCGGAGGGCTTCGGCGTAATAGTCCGCCGCGTTGTAAGTGGCATGCCGGTATTGCTCCAAATGCAGACCGGTGAGATAAAGCTGCTCGTTATTTTCCACGGCTTCCGGGGCAAGGGCGGCGGTGGCGGGCGAAGGGATGGTTGCGTTGCCGTTGGGCTTGTGCTGGTAACGTATTTTTTCCCTGCCGTCGCTGCCGGTGAGGGTGACCAGCAACGATTCTTCGCTGATGCCCGGCGGCAGCGGAATATCGCGCGTGTACACTTTTTCGGGGGAAACGTCGATCGTTTCCCTATGCACACGCTGCCCGTCCGCCAATACTTCCAGCACGGCGCGCTGTTCGCCGGTAGCGAATATTTTTATCTCCAGCGCGCTTGTCTTCATAAAAGTATACAGCAGGAAATCCTTCGTCGCGTTTTTCACCACGCCCAGCTCCCTGTAAGGCATGAAATATTGCGTGAATGACTTTTCCTCGTAAGGCATCAGCCAGCTGAAATCGGGCTGGTTGTCCGTATACACGCCCGTCATCAATTCAATATAAGGCCCGTCCTCGTCGGTCAGGTTCTTGTCCCAGGCGCGGCCAAAATCGCTGTGCCCCCAGGTCCACTGTTTTTTACCGGGCGAAATATGATGGTCGGCCACATGCAGCAGGCCGGCGCGCGTATCGTTCTCATATCCCCCTACAAAATCATAATCCGAACGGATCGCCATATACGAAGTGGGAACGGGAATATTTTTGTACCGGGAAATGTCCGTCCCCGGCGCGTAATCCACTTTGTAATATACGCCGGTGGCGATGGGGAAGTCGCTCACATCGCGTTTCCCGTGGTCGAACACGGCATGCACGTCCGGCGGGAACACGGACTGGTAATGATCGTTCACCTTCACGGCGGGATTGGCCCACCAGAGAAAGGTTTGCGGAAGCGGCGTGCGGTTGTAGAGCTTGCCTTTTATTTCGAGGTACGCTTTGTGCGGGTACAGCGTAAAGCCCGCCATGCCTTTCGTCCGGAACATCTTTTCCACTTCGTTCACCCACACCGTTTTGCTGCCGTCCGCATTTTCTTCGATGGTAAAATCGATGGGGTCGTAAGTGCTGGGACGGTGGTGTTGCGGCCAGTTAAATTCTATGCCGCCGGAGATCCACGGCCCGCAAAGCCCGACCAGCGCGGGTTTTATCACCTGGTTGTAATAAATGAAATGTCTTTTTCCCACCTTGTCGTACGCCATCTGCACACGGCCGCCCAATTGCGGGAGGATCATGATCTTCAGGTACCGGTTTTCGAGGAATACGGCGTCCCATATCTCGTCTTTTTTTTCGTCCAGTATTTTTTCTATGACGGGGTGCGGGTACACTACTCCGCTGCTTCCCTGGTACACGCGTTTTTCGAAGAACATGGGGTTTTTATCCGGCTTGCCAATGCCGTACGTCGGGATGCTGATCTTTTCCTCCCAGACCTGCACAGAAAAATCGCTCATTGCCTGTTTTATTTAGTGTCTTATTAAATGTTGCTCGAGTTGTTCCAGCGTTTTGCCTTTTGTTTCCTTCACCTTGCCGCGCACGAAAAGGAAGCCGAGAAAACAGATGCCCGCGTAGAGATAGAAGGGACCGTAGGTTCCGAGGCTTTCAGCCAGGATGGGGAATGTGAATACAAGGATAAAATACGCGCCCCACAGGGAAACGATGGCGATGGAAGAGGCCAGCCCCCTGATCTTGTTGGGGAATATTTCCGAGATGAGCACCCAGGTTACCGGCGCCAGCGAGGTGGCGTACATGGCGATCGCCAGCAGCACGAAAAGGGAAACGAGCTTCACGTCCGCCTGGCTGCGCAGCAGCAGCGCCAGCACGATGTATACCACGGACAGGCCCAGCGAGCCGATCAGCATCAGCGGCCGGCGCCCGAGCTTGTCCACCTGCCACATGGCTACCAGCGTGAACACGAGGTTCACGATTCCGATGGAAATGGTCTCGAACAGCTGGCTGTCGAGATCGGCGCCCACGGAGGCGAATATGGTGGAAGTGTAATTGAACACGATGTTGATGCCGCAAAGCTGCTGGAATACCGCAAGCGTGATGCCCACGATCACGGCGGGCCGCACCGCTTTTTCGAATACCGCCTTAAGACTGGTGCGGGTGCTGCTTTGCAGCGAAGCACGGATGTCGCGCGCGGTGTCGTTCACAAAAGCGGCGTCGCCGATGCGTGAAAGCGTTTTTTCGGCTTCGGCGGTCCTGCCTTTGCCCATGAGCCAGCGCGGGCTTTCGGGCAATAACAGCACGCCAAAGAGGAACACGAGGCTGGGCACCGCGCCCAGGCCGAACATCCAGCGCCAGGCCTCATCGCCTTTGGCGGCGAGATTATAATTTACGAGGTTGGTGATGAGTATGCCGGTCACGATAGTGAGCTGGTTGATGGACACGTTCCGTCCGCGCAGGTGCGCCGGTGAAATTTCCGCGATGTACAACGGGCTGAGTATGGAAGCCATGCCCACGCCGATGCCCGCGGCAAAACGCATGGTCACGAACAGGCTGAGGCTGTGCGAAAAGGCCATGCCGAGCGACGACAGCGTGAAGATCAGCGCAGCCAGCACCAGCCCGGGTTTGCGGCCGTAACGATCGGCCAGCGCGCCTGCCGCGATGCAGCCCGCCATACAACCCAGCGCGAGCGAGCCCGTCAGGAATCCTTCCCACCAGGCGTTCAGCCCGAAAGTGGTGCGGAGAAAGGGAAGCGCACCGGAGATCACGGCGAAGTCGAAGCCGAACAGGTACCCGCCGAGCGCGGAAATAAAGGAGATGCCGATGATGTATGCGTGGTTGAATCTTTGCTGCATGCTATCGTTATTTTTTTCAGAACCAATGTAATATTCCTTCCGCGATCAGGCGGTGGCCTTTTTCGTTGGGATGATTGTTTTGCGCCATCAGCGGTTTTACGTCGGGCTGCCGGAGGAAGATGCCGTAGCTGTCCACCAGCCCGGTATGATATTTTTCCGATAGCGCCACGATCTGGTCGCGCAGCCGGCGAAGCGGGTTGCCGGCCTCTTTCCATGGAGTGGCGATGTCCGGCGAGGGGGTGAGCAATATCACGGGGATCTGTTTTGCCTGCGCTTCGCGGATCATTTGCTCCGTGGCGGCGCGGGCTTTATCAAGACCGACCGCGCGGTCGTTCAGCGCATAGTCGATGAACAGCACGTCCGGCTGATGAATGAGCACGGTGCTGC
This sequence comes from uncultured Chitinophaga sp., assembly GCA_966250725.1. Taxonomy (GTDB): domain Bacteria; phylum Bacteroidota; class Bacteroidia; order Chitinophagales; family Chitinophagaceae; genus Chitinophaga. Next base: position 6,525 of record CBINIO010000097.1, on the reverse strand, counting down.
TGAAACGCGCCGCGCCTTTCACGGAGTTTTCCCCGCCGATAGCCGTCACGATCACGTTGATCACCGCGTTCGGGTATTTTTTCTTCAGCCCCTTCAATACCTGCTGCGGGTAAGCCTCCAGGGTATGCACGGCCGGCGTCGCGAAATAGCCCGCGGGTACGGAATGCCCGTGGAACACGAGGTTGATGGCTCTGTTGTCCGGCCAGGTCTTTTTTAATTCGGTTTTGACCTGCTGCAGCAGCGCCGTGTCCTGCGCGGGAAGGGCCTGCGTGCTGAAAATAATGAAGAGAGCCGCGAGCAACGTGTGTTTCATGCTTGTCCGTTTATTGGTATTTGCCGCGCACGGTCACGACCGATTTTGCGGGGATCGTTATCCTGTCTGCTTTCGCGGTGGTGCGTTTGCAGTTGAGCGTGGCGCTGGTGGTGTACTGGTCGAGCGTGCCGCCGCTGACGGTAACGCCGCTCAGCTGGATGTGTTTTTCCTTGTTTTCCGGGTTTACCAGCACGGCCACGAACTGTTTGTCGGCTTCGTTCTTGTACGCGGAGATCATCAGCGTGGCCGCCGCGATGGCCGGGTCGTTGTTGCCTTCTACGGAGGTTTCCACGCGCTGCATGCCCGGTCTTATAAACCTTGCGAAGTTACCAAAACACCAGAGTTGTTTGGAGTCCAGCACGATGCCGTCCGTTTTGCAATTGCCCACGTTCATCTGCCCCGAAGGATCGTTGATATACACGAGCGCATCGCTGTAATTGTAAGGGCTCACGGCCAGCCACCACTGCCAGGAGGTAACGCCCGCGATCACGAGATCGTGATGCAGCACTTTCGCCACGTACAGGCCGTAATCAATACCCGTGTTGCGGGGCGAACCGTTGTACTGACCGCAGATATTACCGAGGATTCCAAATTCGGTCTGCCACAGCTGAAGGTCCGCGTCCACCTGCCGGGCTTTGTTCAGCAGTTGTGTGCGCGTGTTGATGAGCGTATTGTCCGGGCATGTGGTGAAATAGCTGTGCCCTGAGATTATTTTCGCTACGTTCGGCTGGTCGCCGAGGTAGTAAGTGGAGGAAGGAGAGAAGAACTGAACGATCTGGTCGCCGCGGTTGTCCGTATTTTTCCCGTACAGGAATTCCAGCGTACCGGCTTCGCCGACGACGATGCGGGAGTTGGTGCCCGCCAGCTTTTGCGAAGTAAGGCGGCTCAGCTCGGCGATCTGGTCGTTCGTGGCCTGCGTACCTTCCTGGTTGGCGGTGTTGCCGTTGCCCCAGGCCCATTGCGGCTCGTTCACCGGGCTCAGGTAATCAAAGCCGAAATGTTTGGTGACGGTGGCGAGGAAGTCCGCGTAGTCGGGCATCTTGCCGGCCTGTATGTTCATCATGGTGCCGCCGGAGCCGTTGAAAGCCTTGCCGTTGAGCGTATATTGAACGGGGGCGGAAAGCGAAAAACCGAGCGTGTATTTTACGCCGCGCCGTTTCGCCGCCTGCAGGAACCATTGCGCGCCCTGCTGTTTGCTCCAGTCGTAGGTACCGCCTGCATCCAGGAAACATTCCTCTCTTCTCCATTCGTCGGTGATGTTGCTCGCAACGCCCTGTTCGCGGCTGCCCGCGCCGATGTTGAACCGCCAGAGCGAGAGCCCGATGCCTTTGGGGGAGCCGTCCGCGGCGGTGTCCATGCTGAAGAGGTAATCCGCTACCTGGTCTTTTTTGGCGGTGTTGCCCCAGGCGCCGATGTACTTGGTGGTCCAGCAGTCGGAGGCGCCGAAGCTGTGAATGGTCTGTTTCGTGTTTTGCAGCTGTATGGTCACTTTCTGCGCCGCGTTCTGCCTGCAGGTGTCTACGCCGAGATACATGCAGGAGGAGCCGCCCGGACCGGGGTCCGGGCTGGAACCTTTTCCACAGAAGGCCGCAAGGAATGCGATACCTATGATCGAGAGTGTCTTCATCCGTTTCATGTTTAGAAATAGCCGAAATTTTGCTTCATCGCCCCTTCGGAAAGCAGTATCTGGTTGGCGGGTATAGGCCAGAGCATATGCGTGTCTTCCTTGAAGTTAAAGCCTTTGTTCTGCGCTTCGGTGGTATTTTTTGTTTCGTAAGGGTCGGTGCTGATCTCGGTGTTGTATTTCACGAAGCTGCCGTTCGGCCCCATAATGCTGCTGATAACGGGTTTGCCGCTTTCGTCCTTCCAGCGGCGGATGTCGTACAGGCGGTCGCCTTCGTACGCCATTTCAAGCCGGCGCTCCTTGCGCACCGCTTTGATGAGGTCCCAGCCGGTGAGCGAAAGGTCGGTGGTAAGATGTACGCGGTCGCGCACACGTTTCAGCGAAGCCAGCGCGGGGCCGCTCTTTTGCTGCATGGCGCAGGCCTCGGCGTGGATGAGCAGCACGTCCGCAAAACGCAGGATCTTGTCGTTGAGGGCGTAAAGACCGTTGGCCGGGCGTTCCGCCTTGGGCGTATAATGTTTGCGGCTGTAACGCGCGGACTTGGAATGGTTCGGCGAGGGGAAAGGCCGCCCGTCGAACGAAGGCGCGTTGGGATCGCCGGCTACGGGCAGGCCGTGGCGGTTGATGGTCCATTGCAGCCGGATGCTGTCGCCCTCGGATTTGTAAGCGTTCTCCAGGTCGCTGGACACGGAGTAATAACCCCAGCCCGCGTCGCCCGGCGAGTTCAGCATCACCTGGAACTGGTTGAAGGGCAGCGCCGGCACCTGCGAAGAACCGTTCTGTATCTCGAAGATCGATTCGATCCCGTTTTTGTAAGTGTATTGCCAGAGCGACGAAAATTCGGGTTCGAGATCGTAGTCTTTTTCGTCTATCACCAGCTGCGACAACCTTTCCGCTTTCGGCCAGTCTTCCATATAAAGACTGGCTTTCGCCAGCAGCGTGAGCGCGGCGCCGCGGGAGGCGCGGAAGCGGTCGGCGGCGGGGTATTCGCCTTTTTTCGGCAGCACCGCGATGCATTCGTTCAGGTCTTTGTCGATCTGGTTGTACACGTCCTGCACGGAGGAGCGCGGCAGGTGCGTGCTCGGCGGCAATATCTCCAGCACCAGCGGCACGGGCCCCCAGTTGCGGATGAGGTCGTAATAACACCAGGCGCGCAGGAATTTCAGCTCGGCGATGAACTGTTTTTTATGATCGTCCGAAATGGGCGCGGTGCTGATGCCTTCGATGGTGCTGTTAAAACGGCCGATGCTTTTATACAGGTCCACCCACTGCGCTTCGTTGCGGTCGTTGCCGGGGTCGAGCGTAAAATGCGCCACGGCGTCGTAGGTGGGATGGGTTTGATAGGTGTTGCCCACCCATCCGTTGTCCGACGCGGCCTCGCCCGCGAGATAACGCCAGTTGAGTATTTCCCACCAGCTGCTGTAGTCGATGTAACGGTAAGCCACCATGGTGGAAGTGTTGCATTGTTCCAGCGTGCCGTAATACTGGTCGCTCACGATGGCGGAGCCGTAGGGCGACTGGTCCAGCTTGTTGCAGCCCGCCGCAGTTGCCAGCAGGGCGCCTCCGAGGATATATGGAAAAAGATGTTTCATGTACATGGATTGTTTGAGTTTATAATGCAAGGTTTAACCCGAACGTATACACGCGCGGCGGCACCATCTGGTAGTTGTCCATACCGTTGTAGGAAATAATGGAATACCAGGGCACGTCCGGGTTCAGGCCGGAGTAGTTGGAAATGGTGAACAGGTTTTGCGCGGACACGTACACCCGCAGGTTCCTGATGCCTTTGATCACGTCGGCGGGCACTTTATAACCCAGCTGCATCAGGTTGGCCCTTACGAAATTGGACTTTTCGAGGAAGAAGGTGGACATCTTCGTGAAGTTACCGTTCAGGTCGGCCTTGCGCAGCTCGGGGAAGCTGTTGCTGGTGCCGGGGCCATGCCAGTACTGGTCTTGGAAACCGGAGATGAAGTTGTAGTTGCTGCCCGCGATCATGTTCCTGCGGTACTGGTTGAAGTTCTGCTGGCCGAAGGTGCCGTACAGTTCCGTGCGGAAGTCGAAGTTGCCGTAAGCGAGCGTTAATGCAAGCCCTGTGGAGAATTTCGGGTACGGGGAACCGAGGTCGGACATATCGCTGTTGTCGATCTTGCCGTCGCCGTTGAAGTCGCGGAATTTGAGGTCGCCCGCGATGGCCTGCGGCTGCAGCCTTTCGCCGCTTTTGTTCACGTAATTGGCCGCTTCCTCGTCGGACTGGAACACGCCGTCCGCGATAAAGCCCCACCAGGAGCCGGGCGCATGGCCCACCGTGGTGCGGGAGCGGAAGGTGCTGATCACTTCGTTGTTCTCGCCGCCGAGTATCGGGTCGGAGCTGGAGAGGTAATCGATGGTGCTTTTGAACTGCGTGAGCGTCAGGTTCACGCCAAAGCTCAGCTTGCGGGTGATGTTGTCCTTGTACCCGATCGCAACGTCCCAGCCTTTGGTCGTCATTTCGCCGATGTTGGCGTACTGCGAGGCGATGTAACCCTGCGGGTAGCCGAGGGAGAAGTCCACGCGCACCGGCAGCAGCAGGTTCTTCGGGTTGCGGGTGTAGCGGTCCACGGAAATGTTGAGCCGGTCGTTGAACAGCGCCGCGTCAAGCCCTACGGAAAGGTCCTGCTGCACTTCCCATTTCAGTTCGGGGTTGCTGATGGAGCTGGGGGCGTAGCCGTTGATCACTTTGCCTTCCGCGTCCACGTAAGTGGTCATGTTCACGAACGACATGTACTGGCCCACGGAGCCGGGCAGGTTGCCGCCGCTCTGGCCCCAGCTGGCGCGGAGCTTCAGGAAGCTGATCTTGTCCTGCAGCGGTTCGAAGAAACCTTCCTGCGAGATCACCCATGCGCCGGACACGGAAGGGAAATAACCCCAGCGGTACAGCGGGTTCACCAGGCTCGATGCATCTGCGCGCATGGTGCCGGTGAGGTAATATTTTTCACGGTAGTTATACCGCAGCGATCCGAAGAAAGAAAGCATTTTGCCAAAAGGCGCCGCGCCCGGCTGGTAGCCGCCGCCCGCGCCGGTCACCAGGTTGCCCGCGGTGATGTAACGGTACGGCTCGCTGTCGAACGGTATGTTCTCGCGCGATGCGCTGGTGCCTTTGGTGGTGTAGCTGTCGTAGCTGTGACCGAGCAATACGTTCACCGAATGCGATTCCGGCAGCGGCAGCGTGTAGTCGGCGGTGTTAGTGACCTTCACGCGCGTGTTCTGCGCGGAGCTGGACGATACCACCGTTTTGGCGTTGTAGCTGTTGGGCGCGAAGTAGTATTTGGGTGAATAGTTGTTCTGCTGCGAAAAGTTCGCCGTTGCGTCCAGCACGGTTTTGAGGATGAGGCCTTTGACCGGCTTCAGCTCGAGATAGGTGCTGAACTGCCCGCCGAAATATTCCCTTTGATCGAAGTTCACGCGTTTGTTGTATTCCGGGTTGATAAGACCGTTGAACATCGATCTGCCCGGTGTGCTGTAATACGGGTTGAACGCCGTCATAAAGTCGGCGAACACGCCGGTGAGCGGCGGGAGGGAAGCCATCACGTCCGCTTCGGTGCGGAACGGCGCCACGGTAGGGTCCATCGCGAAGGCGCCCCAGGTAAGGTTCAGCGGCGCATGCGGGTAGTTCTCGTAACGCGGCGCGATGTTGATGCCGGTCTTTACCACTTTGTTGATCTCCCAGTCCACGTTCAGCCTGCCCGTGATCTTTTTCCACTCGCCCGCCTGCTTGCCGGCGTACGAGTCCTCGGCGTAATAACCCAGGCTGCCGAATACGGACAGCCCGTTGCCGCCGCCGGAAACGCTCAGGTTGTAATTCTGGCGCTGGCCGTTGCCGAATGTTTCGTCCCAGTAATTGGTGTTCTTCAGGCTGCTCACATCCGGGAAAGGCAGGGTGGCGCCGCTGTTGGTGGCGATCTGGTTCATCAGCCCCGCGTATTCCTGCGCGCTGGCGAGCTTTACGTCCGGCGACTGCGTAATGCCGTAAGTGGCGGAGAAGTTGATGGCGGGCGCGCCCCGTCCTTTTTTGGTGGTGATGAGGATCACGCCCTGGCCGGAACGCGCGCCGTAAATGGAAGCGGCGGAAGCGTCCTTCAGCACGTCGATGCTGAGAATGTCCAGCGGGTTGATGGTGTTCATGTAATTGTACCCGACTTCCATCCCGTCCACGATCACGAGGGGATTGGTATTGGCGGTGATGCTGCTGAGGCCGCGTACGAGAATGCGCGGCTGCGAGCCCACGCTGCCGTCGGCGGCCATGATCTGCACGCCCGCCAGCTTGCCCTGGATGGCCGTGGCCACCGTGCCGGTGGTGTATGGCTCAATGTCTTTCGCGGAAACGGAGGAAATGGACGTGGTGATGTTTTTGCGCGCGGTGCTTTGGTAACCGATCACGACCACGTCGTTGAGCGTTTTGTTGTCCGTTTCCAGGGTTAACGCAATGAATGTGCGGCCTTTTAACGCCACTTCCTGCGGCAGGTAGCCGATGGAAGAAATGCGAAGCACGGCGTCGGGGCCGGCCTGCAGGGAAAATGTGCCCTGTGCCGTGGTAACGGCGCCGGTGGTG
>CBINIO010000096.1:0-11052 GCA_966250725.1 uncultured Chitinophaga sp. | reverse complement strand
CCTTCCGCTTCGCCAGCTCAAAGGCCGCAAAGTCGAAACCCGGCGCCACCGTGCATCCCACCAGTGAAAAACCGCCGGTTTCCTCCACGCTGGAAGCGAACCAGCTGCCCGCCGGTATCACCAGCTGCAATTGCTCGCCCTGACTGTAATCGCGGCCCAAACGGTGCACTTTCAGCAATCCTTCAGGGGTGATCTCGTAAATATGCAGGGTAGTGCCATCGTAAAAATGCCACATTTCATCGGAAGCGATGCGGTGAAAGGCGGAAAAATCCCCGTCTTCCAGCAGGAAATAAATGCCGGTGGAAACATTCCGGGGGCCCTGGACGCCGGCCGGCTCAATGGATGCGGCGGCACGGTATGTTTCGCGGAAAGCGCCGCCTTCCACGTGTTTGGTAAGTTGCAGTGTATCCCGCCAGTAAGCCGCTGTCGTTTTCATGCTTTAAACATACAGCGTTTTTGGGGAATTCTCTTACAGGCCGGTGAAGGAGCGGGAAAATCAGGTAAGGGAAGAAGCCATCGCCACTTTCTGCTGCAGCTTTTTCTGGGCCACGGGTTTCTTTTTCCGCCTTCCCCACCAGATGTACACGCCGGTAACGGGCAAACTGGCGCAGATCAGGCTGGCGAAGAACATGAGCAGCTTTCCCGCAAAACCCCACACCGCGCCGGTATGCACGTCGTAGTTCATGCGGCGGAACTTGTCCCCCACTCCCTGGTCTTCATACTTGCCGGAATACGGGCCGGAACCCTCCAGCGGTTGCAAGGTATATTGGTCGAATTGATAGGTGTCGGTTTTATAATAAGTGCCGGGCCGGTGGTTGATCGACACGCTCAGCGGAGCTTGCGGGCCTTCGCCAAAAGACACGGACACTCCCGCGCCTTCCGGTGCCTTTTTGCGCACCTGCTCCCAAACCGTGTCAGTGGCCTGGCTCAACGAATAAGGACGCTGCTTCGCCGTGGTGTCGGACACGGGAAATACCGCGTCGCTAAGCGACTTCCCGCCGGTGGTAACATAATACAACGAATTGCTCCACCACTCAAAACCCCACACCAGCCCCGTGATCACGAGCACCAGCGCCACGGTCATCGCGTAAAAACCGAGCACGTTATGCAGGTCGTAATTGAGCCGGCGCCACTTCGCGTTCCACTTGACGGAAAACCGCTGCTTGCGCGCGGCCTTGTTTTTCGGCCACCACAGCACCATACCGGTCACGAGCATCAAGAAGAATATCAGGGTGGCGTACGCCACGATGGGCTGGCCGATCTCATGCGGCAGCCACAGATAAAAATGCCCTTCGAGTATGATGCGGAAAAAATCGTCTTTGGCGTCCCACACTTTCAGCACCTGGCCGTTGTAGGGATTCATGAACACCTGGTTGTAATACTCGGGATCGCCGCCATAGAACTGCACTACAGTGCTGTATTGGTCGCCGCCGTAATTGATGCCCTGGGCAGACTTGCCCGGCAGCTGCTTTTCGGCAATGCCGCGCAACACGGAAGGCGGAAGGGGCTGTACATCGGCCTGCCGCTCGGTGTGAAAATACGAGCCCGAAAAAAGGCTGCGCAGTTCCCATTCAAATGCCAGCAGGCACCCGGTGATACTGATGATAAATACCACCAGCCCGGACGTTAACCCAAGCCAGAGGTGTACTTTCCCTACTATTTTCTTCATTATTGACTTTCTGATCGTTCCCTGCAAAAATCCGCAAACCGCCTATCCCCGGCAACTCGTATCGGGAAAACTTTATACGCATTCGGGAAAATCCGCCCCTCACTTACAATATTTTCACTATATTTACTATGCTTTGCGCCCATTGCTCGCCATATGTCTTTTTGCGGCCCTCGGCATGCAGTACGCCACCCGGCTGACCGGGTACGTGCAATGCGTGGTGTCTGTCTACCTCACGCAGCATACCGGTCTTGCCGTGGATTGCGAATGTATCCGGCACCTGGCCGCTACTTTTGGCGACGATTATTCAGGCGACCGGCAGATGCAGGCGAAACCGGTGGTATTAAAAGTGCAGGACTACGTACCCGCTTCCACCCAAACCACCGCTCTGCCCCGGCTGCTTCCCGCCCGCCCCGTAACCGGCATGCTTCCCAGCCTGTACAGTTACACCGGGGCGAGTTCCATTTTCCACCCTCCCTGCAAAGCAGCTGTCCCTTATTTCATTTAAACATCTAATGTCATCTTTTCACCTGACGGTTGGGAAAACGTGTATCCGTACCAGTTTCCAAGACCATACCGGCTTCATTGCAACCTGCCGCGGGTAAGATCACATCTGCATGCGGCCGCCGCATGGGATTGAATAGTCCGTTCGTATGGCCGGTATCCCCGGCTATCGCGGTATTGCTCCGCCGTGTGGCTGCTGCATGTTTTTTATCCTATTCCGGGAAAAGGAAATGCCGTTTAAGCCGCATATCCCCGGAGGCAAGGCCGTTTACCCGCAACGCCGCCCGCAGGAAATGGCTCAGTACTGCGTAAAACGGTCTGCCGGGCCGGCCTGCCTCCAGGAAGCCTCGCGGCTTTCACAGGACTTACACGGGAAACCGGGCGCAAAGCAGCCGGGACCGCCTTTCAGCAAAGGGCGGTTCCGGCTTTTTTTATCCAGTAAAAAAAATATTTCATAAATAAGCGAACGCTCACTTATCTTTGTACCCGATGCGCACAAGAGACGAAAACAAGATCTGCCTGCTTCACCAGAAAACCATCGAAATGATCGTGCGGGAAGGGCTGGACGGTTTTGGGGTGAACAAGCTGGCTAAAGTGGCGGGTGTGTCTCCTGCTACCATTTATATTTATTTCAAGGACAGGGAAGATCTGATCCTGCAGGTGACCATCCATGTGTCCGGGCAGATGCTGAAGGAGAGCCTGAAAGACTTTGACCCGGATATGAGCTTTGAGGAGGGCCTGCGCAAACAGTGGCAGAACCGCTCGCGGTATTTCCTGGAAAACCCGCTTTACGTGCAGTTCATCGAAAAAATGCGCTATTCGCACCTGTACGACAAGGTGGCCGTCAGCATCTACAAGACCTTCCAGGAAGTGATGGGCAAATTCTACCACAACGCCGTATCGCGCAAGGAGCTGATCCCGCTGCCGTTCGAGGTGTACTGGGCCGTCGCGTTCGCGCCGCTGTACCAGCTCATCAAGTTCCATACGCAGGAAAAATCCTTCGGGCACAAAAAATACACGTTCACTGAAGAAAACATGGAACAGGCGCTGCAGCTCGTTTTAAAAGCGCTCAAACCATAAAGACCACATTGTATAACCTGACCAAATGCTAACGACCATGCACACAACTTTCACAAACGCCCCCGAAATACTGGTTTTCCGCACCAACATCCGGTTCAAGAAAGACCTCCGGCAGATCGGCCCCGTGCTCGAAAAAGAGCCCGGCGTGCTGAAATGGAACGTGGACCGTGAAGACACGGACAAGGTGCTCCGCATCGAAGCGTCCGAGCTTACACCCGAAAAGGTCATTCAACTCGTCAGCCGCGAAGGTTTTTTCTGCGAGGAACTGCCCGGCTGAACCTAAACTCATTCAAACACACACTACGAAAACATTTTATGGACACCACCAACGCTCCAAAAGACGCCATCAACGCTCCAAAAGAAAGGATCTTCACCCGTTACCAGGTTTTTATCATAGCCATCCTGGCATTGCTGCAATTCACGGTCATTCTCGATTTCATGGTGCTGAACCCGCTCAGCGAAATACTCATGCGCAAATGGGACATTTCCGCCGCGCAGTTCGGTTTCGTGGTATCCGGCTACGCTTTCAGCGCCGGTATTTCCGGCGTGCTGGCCGCGGGCTTCGCGGATAAATTCGACCGTAAAAAGATGCTGCTCGTGTTTTACACGGGTTTTATCGTGGGCACTTATCTCTGCGCCCTGGCGCCCAATTATCATATGCTGCTCATTGCGCGTATCGTCACCGGCCTGTTCGGCGGCGTGATCAGCGCCATCGGCATGGCGATCGTGGCGGACCTGTTCAGGACGGAAACACGCGGCCGCGTCATGGGTTTTATCCAGATGGCGTTCGCCCTCAGCCAGATCGTCGGCATCCCCGTGGGCTGGGAAATGGCTATCCGCTTCGAATGGCACGCCCCCTTCTGGATGATCGCCGGCATCGGCACCGTCATGGGCATCCTCATCGCCGTGTATATGAAACCGATCACCGAGCACCTCAGCAAAAGAACGGAGAAGAACGCTTTCAAACATTTGTGGCACACCCTGCAAAACCGCCGTTACAGGCTGGCTTTCGGCACCATGGTGCTGATGGCGACGGGCGGCTATATGCTGATGCCTTTCGGCAACGCCTTTTCCATTCATAACATGGGCATTCACCCGGAGGATATCGGCATACTCTTCATCGCCGTCGGCATCGCCAACCTCGTTTCCTCACCGTTCATCGGCAAGTTTACGGACAAGCTGGGAAGGGGGAATGTGTTTTATGTCGCCAGCGTCATCACCATGATCATGGTCGTGATACTCACCAACAGGGGCATTACGCCGCTGTGGCTGGCTATCGTCATCAACTCGGTCATGATGGTGGGTGTGTTCGGCCGGATGATCCCCGTGCAGGCGATCATGACTTCCATGCCGTCGCTGCAGGACCGTGGCGCTTTTATGAGCATCAACGCGTCCATCCAGCAGCTGGCGGGCGGCCTCGCGGCCGTGCTGGCGGGACAGATCATTCACAAGACCGGCACCGGTTACCTGGAACATTACGATACGCTCGGTTATGTGATCGTGGGCGCGCTGATCGTCACTACGTTCATGATCTTTTTGCTGACCCGGCAGATCGCTTCGGAAAAGCCGGGGATCGTGGCGCCGCAGCAGGAAAGTGCGGTAGCAGCGCATTAAGCGAAACGTCCCGCAAAGCCGGCTTTGCGGGACGTTTCATTTTCAGGCTTTGAACAAAGGATTATAGATCAGCCCCAGCAGGTTCCCCCAGGGGTCTTTTACCATCGCCACCTTGATGGGTTCTCCCACGGAAGTCGGCGCCTGGTGCGGCGTAGCGCCGATGGAAAGAAGATAATCGTATACCTTGTCAATATCGTCCACTCCCCAGTAGGTTTCCACCCCGCCGGGGCCCGGATGCGCGGTATCGCCTTCCACTTCCTGCACGCCCAGCTCATATCCCCCGATCTCGAAACCCACGTAAAAAGGTTCGTCAAAATAAGGTTTTACGCCAAACGCCTCCGTATACCACTCCTTCCCTTTTGTAATATCCGTCACCCGGTAAATGGCCGTTCTCAGGCCTTTAAAATATTGCGGCATAAACATGATTTTTGTCATGCCGAATATACGCAAAACTTTTGTTGGGAAATATTTAACATATCCTGCAAAACCCTTTCCCCGTCTTCATTCCAACGTATCATGAAAAATAAATTCCCGCGCGCTCACGGCTGGTATGCAAAGCGTGCGTAAATTTGTAAAACTCCCTGACCCGCTCCGGATTTTCATTGTTAAAACGATCTTCAATTATGGAAAAGCTCACTATCCGCGAAGCATACAAACGCTACTGGCTCGAGAACGGCAAAAAACCCGTATCCGTGTATGCGCTGTGCAAGATCCTCGACGCTCCCGAGGCCGCTTTCTACGATCATTACAGCTCTTTCGACGCCGTGGAGGAAGACATCTGGCTGGACGTGTTTGAACGCACCCTGAGCCAGCTGAGAAAGGACGAGACCTACCAGCAATACAACGCGCAGGAAAAGCTGCTCGCGTTCTATTTCCTCTGGGTGCAAAACCTGAAGGACGACCGCAGCTACATCCTCCAGCAGGCCGACCGTTCGCGCCTGCCGCTCAGCCAGCTGGGTCAGCTGAACGCGTTCAAAAAAGCGTTCTATGATTATGCGTCGGGGCTTATCAGGGAAGGGTACGCTACGGCGGAGATCAAGGAAAGGAAATTCATTTCCGACAAATACACGCACGGTTTCTGGGTACAGGCGCTGTTCGTGCTGAAATACTGGATCGAAGACAGCAGCCCGAATTTCGAAATGACGGACGCCGCCATCGAAAAAGCCGTGAACCTCAGCTTCCAGCTGATGCATTCCAATACGCTGGACAGCCTGCTGGATTTTGGGAAATTTATATTGACAAAAAAATAACGCCGGAGGAGAACGAATGAAACTTCGTTTCATTCGACCGCTGAAAAAGTAATTGATAACGAATGAAATGAAATTCCATTCGACCGCTGAAAAGTAATTATTAACGAATGAAATGAAATTCCATTCGGCCGCTGAAAAAGTAATTGATAACGAATGAAACGAAGTTCCATTCGACCGCTGAAAAAGTAATTAACTACGAATGAAAGAGCAGACGAACATCCCCACCGGCAAAGTGGAAAGAGCAGGACGGTTTGTGACGACAGGGCTGAAAGTGGGCACCAATTATATCAAACATTACACGCGTAAGCTGATCGACCCATCCATCACCAAAGATGCGCTTCACCAGGAAAACGCCGAAGATATTTACGACACCCTCAGCAACCTCAAAGGCAGCGCGCTGAAAGTAGCGCAGATGCTGAGCATGGACAGGGGAATGCTGCCAAAGGCATACACCGAACGTTTCGCGATGAGCCAGTACAGCGCGCCTCCCTTATCCGGCCCGCTGGTGGTGAACACTTTTGTAAAAACGCTCGGCAAATCCCCCGCGCAGCTGTACGACAAATTCGACCTGAAAGCCTGCAACGCCGCCTCTATCGGGCAGGTGCACAAAGCGGAAAAGAACGGGCGGCAGCTGGCCGTAAAGATCCAGTACCCCGGCGTAGCCAGCAGCGTGAAGTCGGACCTGCGCATCGTAAAACCCTTCGCCGTACGCATCGTAGGCATGAACGAAGTGGACATGGATAAATATTTCGACGAAATAGAATCGAAGCTGCTGGAAGAAACCGATTACGAGCTGGAATTGCGCCGCTCGCAGGAATTGTCCGAACAATGCGCGCACATCCCCAATCTCGTGTTCCCGAAATATTACCCGGAGCTATCCTCCGCGCGCATCATCACCATGGACTGGCTCGAAGGCAAACACCTCAAAGAGTTCCTCGAAACCAACCCTTCGCAGGAAGTGCGCAACAGGATCGGGCAGGCGCTGTGGGATTTCTACCAGTTCCAGGTGCATAAGCTGCGTAAAGTGCATGCGGACCCGCACCCCGGCAACTTCCTGCTGCGGGAAGACGGCACCGTCGGCATTTTCGACTTCGGCTGCGTGAAAGAGATCTCCGAGGATTTTTACGTGAATTATTTCCTGCTCACCGACAAGGAAGTGCTGAAAGACGACGTGCGCCGCAGGGAGATCTACACCAACCTCGAAATGATCCACCCCAGCGACACGGAAAAAGAGATCGTGTTCTTCTCCGGGCTGTTCCAGGAAATGATCCGCCTGCTCACGCATCCCTTTACCGTAGAACATTTTGATTTCGGGAACGAAGATTATTTCAACGAGATCTACGCGTACATGGATTATCTCTACAACCTGAAAGAAGTACGCGAATCAAAGGTGGCGAGAGGCAGCAGGCACAGCCTGTACATCAACCGCACGTATTTCGGCCTGTATTCCATGCTCAGCGACCTGAAAGCGAATATTATCACCGGTCAGCAACGCATCCGCGAGCTGGCGCAATAACCCCGGCGCAGGGAAACGGTATCAGGCCGTTCATCACAATTTTGCGCCCGCTCCCGTTTTTCAGCCCCCGCATCCTGCTGATTGGCATAGCCTTTGGTAATAAGAGGGTATATAACCCGATCATTATGAAAACATTTATCCTGCCATTCATTTTACTGGGGAGCGTCATCTTCAGTTCCTGTACGAAAGAAACCAACGAGTACGTCATTCCGAACCAGACGATCATCGGCAACGTGGCAACGGATATGTGGCTGCTGAACAACGGCAACAACTCCTACCAGGCCACGCTGGACCTGCCCGAGCTGGACGGTCAGACGGTGGAGCTGGACGCCATCCAGGTGTATATCTCCTTTGGGGCCAACATCTGGGAACCGCTGCCGCAGGTGTTTGACGGCGTTTCGTACCTCTATTCCTACAGCCCCGGCAAGCTTTACCTCGACACACAGGACGCCACCGGCACCGCGCCCGTAAAAATTACCGCGCCGCTGGACGTCAAGATCGTTATTATCAAATCAGATTATTAAAAAGAATAAGGCCGTTCGCCCGAACGGTCCTTTTTGTTAAACGGGAGCTTTTGCTGTTGCAAAGCAATTTTTCTGAATGAAAGGACTGTTCGTTTGAGCAGTCCTTTCTGGTTAAGAGGGATTGGCGGTTGTAGAATAATTTCAGAAATGAAAGGACTGTTCGTTTGGACAGTCCCTTCTGGTTAAGAGGGATTGGCGGTTGTAGAATGATTTCCGAATGAAAGGGCTGTTCGTTTGGACAGTCCTTTCTGGTTAAGAGGGATTGGCGGTTGTAGAATAATTTCAGAAATGAAAGGACTGTTCGTTTGCACAGTCCCTTCTGGTTAAGAGGGCTTTGCGGTTGTAGAATAATTTCCGAATAAAAGGACTGTTCGCGCGATCTGTCCTTTTGCTTAACGGGAGTTTTCACAGTTTGCCTGTTCAAAACGGCGGCAAATTACATGGCAGGACGGGCCGGGTTGCGGCAAACCGGAATAATTCGTTATTTTAAAACACCCTTTAAAAATTCCATATGATGAAAACATGCGCGTCCATACTCACCGGATTGTTGTTATGCGTTCAATTTTCGCAGGCGCAGGTACGTTTTTCAAAAACGGTGCTAAGCAACGTTTTTATTTCCGAAGGCGCCGCCACCGGCGATGTGAACCGGGACGGGAAAACGGACATTCTCGCGGGCATTTACTGGTTTGAAGCGCCCAGCTGGAAGCGCCACCTCGTGCATGCGGATACGCTCAACAACATCCCCGGTTACGGCACCACGTTCCTGAATTTCTGCGCGGACGTGAACAACGACGGCTGGCCAGACCTCATCCGCTTCGACCAGCCCGGCGCAGTTTGCGCCTGGTACGAAAACCCGCGCGGAAAAGAAGGCATGTGGAAATCGCATGTGATCCTCGCCACGGCCGGCAACGAAACGCCCATTTTTGTGGACGTGGACAACGACGGCAAAAAGGATCTGATCTGCAACGATTCCAAAGCCCGGCAGGTGCTCTGGCTGAAAGCCCCTTCACGGAAAGGCGATACCGCCTGGAAAAAATACGTCATCAGCAACGACAGCCTTCTCGGCACGCATAAATACACGCACGGTCTCGGCTGGGGCGATATGAACAAGGACGGCCGCAAGGATGTGATCATCCACACCGGCTGGTGGGAAGCCCCCACGGACGTTACCCAATCCGACTGGAAATTCCACCCCGCCGATCTCGGCAAGGAATGTTCGAATATGTTCGTATTCGATTTTGACGGCGACGGCGATGCGGACGTGGTAAGCTCTTCCGCGCACGCGTACGGCATCTGGTGGCACGAGCGGCGGCCGGAAGGTTTTGTGACGCACGAGATCGGCAAGCAGTTCTCCCAAACGCATTCCATGGCCTTTGAAGACATCAACCGCGACGGCCACCCCGACCTCGTGACCGGCAAACGGTATTTCGCGCACAACGGCAAAGATCCCGGCGCATTCGAGCCCGCCGTGCTCTACTGGTTCGAGTTCAAACCCGGCCCCTCCCCCTCCTGGACGCCGCACCGGATCGATGATGACTCCGGCGTGGGGAACAGCTTTACGGTGACGGATATGAACAGGGACGGGCTACTGGATATTGTGACGTCGAATAAGAAGGGAGTGTTTTATTTTGAGCAGAAAAAATGAAAGATGGATAACGTGGTTTTATACAGGCCGGTCGGGTTAAAAGAGCTGGAACTGATTGCCGCCACAGGCTTCAGGGAATTTCCGCCGAGGCTTTCGTGGCAGCCTATTTTTTATCCTGTGCTGAACCAGCCATATGCGGAGCAGATCGCGTTTGAATGGAATACAAAAGACGCCGGGTCGGGCTATTGCGGCATCGTGACGCGGTTTCAAATACCTGCGGCGCTTTTTGAAAAATATGAAGTGCAGAATGTTGGTGGAGAGATCCATAACGAACTATGGGTGCCGGCCGAAGAGCTGGCTGCCTTCAACCGCGAAATACAAGGCGAAATTGAGATCATAAAAGTATTTCTTGGGAAAGAATATGCGCCGCCCGCGGATACTGCATTGTCAAAAATGATAACGACCTTTGCGGATAACAAAACGCTTCCGTAAACATGTCAACACCCACCCAACCCGAAGTATGGCAACGAGGCCCGGTGCCGGGCATTCCGCCGCTGCTGCAGCCTGTAGCCCATGCGTTGCTGCAGGCCGGCGAAGAGTTGGACGCCCTCATGCAGGGCTTTGATGAAACGCGGTTATGGGAAAAGCCCGCCGGCGTCGCTTCCCCCGGCTTCCACCTCCAACATCTCTCCGGCGTTATAGACCGGTTGCTTACCTACGCACGCGGCGAAATGCTTTCGCCTGAACAGATGGAGATGCTGCGATTAGAGGGTGTTTCCCCGCAACCCGAACTTACCGTCGCCCGCCTGCTCGAACGTTTTCATAAACAAGTACAGCTTGCGCTGCAACAACTTTCAGATACAAACGAAGCCTCGCTGACCGATTTCCGCGGCATCGGGAGGAAACAGGTGCCCACTACCGTGCTTGGACTGCTGGTGCATGCGGCGGAACACACCATGCGGCATGTGGGGCAGTTAAATGTCACGGTCAGAGTGATAAAGGGGGGATGAATATTTCTTCCCGTCGCTTTTCCTGTATTGCAGGCGCAGCTTCAGGAAAGGTTCTTCCACCGTTTTTATTCAGCACCCATGCCGCCAGCCCTGCAGCAACCAGGCAAAGCAGGAACGTCAGGCTGCCCTTCGGGTCCAGCCCGGTATCTATCAGCAAGGGCTGCACGATGTGGGTCACGCCTTGCAGCAGATAAAACGAGAAAGATAATTTGGCGATCAGCGCCGTAAACCGGCTGCCATACTGGTACAAAAAACACGTGGGGCTAACAGCCGCCGCCACCAGCAAGCCATATACCCTGTTGT
>CBINIO010000095.1:0-11054 GCA_966250725.1 uncultured Chitinophaga sp. | reverse complement strand
CGCTTATTGAAATGAGAGAATTATATATTTGGAAATATTTATGTATGTTCGATAATGCACATTTGTTGTCCGGTGAGGAACATAGGCTGAAAAAATATTAGTTTAGTGTATGCGTACGATCATCCTCCTTTTGGTCTCCAATATATTCATGACTTTCGCCTGGTACGGGCACCTGAGAAATACGAACGTGCCGCTTTGGAAAGTGGTGCTGCTGAGCTGGGGCATCGCGTTTTTTGAATACTGTTTTATGGTGCCCGCGAACCGTTTTGGTTATATCGAGGGCTTTAACGGTTTCCAGCTGAAGATGATACAGGAAGTGGTGACCCTCACCGTGTTCTGCGTGTTTGCCGTGCTCTTCCTCAAAGAGCCGCTGCGCTGGAATTACCTTGTTTCCTTCTCGCTCTTGCTGGCGGCGGTGTATTTTATGTTCAAAAAATGATAACGTGTCAACCGCCCGCAAATCCATCAGCGGTAAATACTTGCCGCGATAAATCACTATTTTTGACAACTTGACAAAACTGCTAACTATTCCCATGTTGAAAATACGATCCGCGATAGCCCTGGCCGCAGCTTTGCTGGCAGGCATTCCAGGCCTCCGCGCGCAAACCGCGCCGGTCATGAACGCCGCAGACATACGGGTACAGCTCAAAAAACTCAATACCCTCGGCAGCGTGCTGTACCTTGCCGCGCATCCCGATGATGAAAACACACGCCTGCTGGCATACCTCGCACGCGAAAGCTGCTACCGCACCGGTTATCTTTCGCTCACGCGCGGCGACGGCGGGCAGAACCTGATCGGCAACGAGCAGGCGGAGCAGCTGGGGCTGATCCGCACGCAGGAGCTGCTGGCCGCCCGCAGGATAGACGGCGCCGAACAGTTTTTTACCCGCGCCAACGATTTCGGTTTCTCCAAAAATCCCGAAGAGACCTTCACCATCTGGGACCGCAAAAAGATCCTCGGCGACGTGGTATGGGTGATCCGCAAATTCCGGCCCGATGTGATCATCTGCCGCTTCCCGGCGGACAGCCGCGCGGGGCACGGGCATCACACCGCCTCGGCCATTCTTGCCGCCGAAGCTTTTACCGCCGCCGCCGATCCTTCACAATACCCCGAACAGCTGAAAAGCGTAAAACCCTGGCAGGCCAAAAGACTGCTGTGGAACAATTACAATTTCGGCGGGAATAATAATACCTCCGAAGACCAGTTCAAGATAGACGCGGGCGCATATAGCCCGCTGCTGGGCAAAGGTTATGGCGAAATAGCCGCCGAAAGCCGCTCCCAGCACAAGAGCCAGGGCTTTGGCGTTAGCGCTTCCCGCGGCACGGCCATCGAATATTTCAGCACCATCAAAGGCCCCGAGCCGAAAAACGACCTGATGGACGGTGTAAATACCAGCTGGGACCGCGTGGAAGGCGGCAAAAACATCGGCGGACAGATCGCCGCGGCCATCAAAAATTACGACCTCAACGATCCGGCGGCGAGCGTATCCACGCTGCTGGCTATACGAAATTCATTGCTTGCGCTGCCGGACGGTTACTGGAAATCGGTCAAGCTCAAAGAATCGGAACAGCTTATTCTCGCCTGCGCCGGCATTTGGGCGGAAGCATTTTCCACCGCGGCGGAAGTGGTGCCCGGCGGCCCGATGGGCTGCAACCTCCAGCTCATCAACCGCAGCCGCACGCCGGTGAAATTGCAGAAAGTGACGCTCAACGGCGCGGACGACGCGGCCGTTTCGCAGGAGCTGGCGTTCAACAAATTCGTGTCCCTGCAAAAACAGCTCGACATACCCGCGCAAACGCCGGTTTCACAGCCTTACTGGCTGCGCGAACCGCATGCGCTGGGCGTTTACACCATTCCCGAGGGCGCCCCGGTGGGCAACCCGGAAAACATCCCTTCGCTTACCGCGGTGTTCCATCTCGGTTTTGAAACGGACAAAGGCCTGCAGACCATCGAAGTAACGCGGCCTTTCATCTATAAATTCACCGATCCCGTAAAAGGCGAGGTATACCGCCCGCTCGTGATCGCGCCGCCGGTGGTGGCGGGGCTGGGCAACCAGGTATACATTTACACCCAGGCCGCGCCGCAAACCATACCGGTGAAGATCAGGGCGATGAAAGACAACGTGAGCGGCACCGCCAGGCTGCTGCTGCCCGCCGGTTTCAAAACGGACAAGGCCGGTATTCCCTTCAGCCTCAGCCACAAAGGCGACGAAACCGAAGTGAGCTTTGAAGTGACGCCGCTGCAGGTGAACGGGCAGAACATCACCGATACCATGACCGTTGCGCTGGAAACGAACGGGAACGTATACACGAAAAGCATGACCACCATCGAATACGACCACATCCCGGCGATCAATATTTTCCCGCCCGCCAGCGCAAGACTGGTTACGGTGAACCTTAAATACAACGGCCGCCGGCTCGGGTATATCCCGGGCGCGGGCGACAAAGTGGCCGAAGCGTTGCGGCAGGTGGGCTACAGCGTTACCCTGCTCAGCGAAAAAGACATCATGGGCGGCAACCTCGCGAACTACGACGCCATCATTACCGGCGTACGCGCCTACAATACGCAGGACAGGCTGCGGTACTGGCAGCCGCGGCTGATGGATTACGTGAAGAACGGCGGCACGCTGGTAGTGCAATACAATACCAACAGCAGGCTGGTGACCGATCAGCTGGGGCCATATCCTTTCAGGCTTTCCCGCAACCGCGTCACCAACGAGCACGCGCCCGTAAAGTTCCTGCGGCCCAAAGACAAGCTGTTCACCTATCCGAACGCCATCACCGAAAAGGATTTTGAAGGATGGGTGCAGGAACGCGGCTTGTATTTTCCTTCCGACCTGAGCAAGGAATACGAGCAGCCTTTCGAAATGAACGATCCCGGTGAAAGACCGATGGACGGCTCCACCATCGTGGCTGCATACGGCCAGGGCCGCTACATTTATACGGGGCTGAGCTTTTTCCGGCAATTGCCCGCGGGCGTTCCGGGAGCTTACCGGCTGTTTGTAAATATGCTTTCCAAATAAAAGAAGAGAATGAGAAAAGAAAGAACGACGATATCTGCGGCGCTGTGCATCGTCATCGGGCTGGTGATCGGGTTTATGATCAAGAAGGTGCACATCGGCCTGCTGATCGGTTTGGGCCTGGGTTTGCTGGGCGGAGGCCTGTTATCAAAAAGAGGTAAATAAAAACGAAAAAAATAATGCAGGAAACACCCGAAGAAAAGCCGCCGGTATTTTCCCGCTGGTCCGCCTGGTACTGGGTGGTAGCGGGCGTGCTGGCCGCTTTGATCGTTTTTTTCTATTTGTTCACTAAAAACTATTCATGAGTTTTTTAGACTGGATCGTTCTATCCTTCACCCTGATCTTTATCATTCTCTATGGCGTGTGGAAGAGCCGCGGGCAGAAAGACCTTGACAGCTACTTCCTGGGCAACCGCTCCATGCCGTGGTACATTATCCTGCTGTCTATCATCGGCACGCAGGCCAGCGCCATCACCTTTTTGAGCGCGCCGGGCCAGGCGTATACGGACGGCATGCGTTTCGTGCAGTACTATTTCGGCCTGCCGCTGGCGATGATCGTGATCTGTATCTTTTTCGTACCCATCTTTCACCGCCTCAAAGTGATCACCGCGTACGAATACCTCGAGCAGCGCTTCGATCTGAAAACAAGAACGCTCACGAGTTTTCTTTTTCTCCTGCAGCGCGCGCTCAGCACGGGTATCAGCATTTATGCGCCGAGCATCATCCTCTCGTCTTTGCTGGGCTGGAACATTTATTACACGAACCTCTTTATGGGCGGGCTGCTCATCATTTACACGATGTACGGCGGCACCAAGGCCGTATCGTACACGCAAAGCCTGCAGCTGGCGATCATCTTTTCGGGGATGTTCCTGGCGGGATGGATGGTGATGCACCTGCTGCCCGACGATATCAGCTTCTCCGACGCGCTGCATGTGTCCGGCAAAATGGGCAAGCTGAACGTGATCGTCACGGATTTCGACATCAAAGACCGGTACAATATCTGGAGCGGCGTGATCGGCGGTTTTTTCCTCGCATTGTCGTACTTCGGTACGGACCAGAGCCAGGTGGGCCGCTACCTCACCGCCAAAACGCTCACGGAAAGCCGCATGGGGCTGCTGATGAACGGTCTCGTGAAAGTGCCCATGCAGTTCCTCATCATGCTGATAGGCGCGCTCGTATTCGTGTTTTACCTGTATTTCCGCGCCCCGATCAATTTTAACCAGGGTTTGCTGGACAGGGTGCACAACTCCGCCTACGCGCCTGAAATGCAGGTGCTGGAGCGGCGTTTCGATTCGCTGGCCGAAGCAAAGGCGGGGTATGTAAAGGCCATGGCCGCCGCGCTGGACAAAAAAGATAATAATGCCGTAGAGTCCGTCAAAAATTCGCTGAAAGGCGCGGAAGCCGCGTCGGACCAGGTGCGGAAAGAAGCGGGCGTGCTGATCAACAAAGTGGCGCCGCTGGCGGAAACGAACGATACCAATTACATTTTCCTGCATTTTGTGGTGAACAACCTGCCGCAGGGGCTGGTGGGCCTGCTGATCGCCATCATTTTCCTCGCGTCGTGGGGCAGCATCGCGGCGGCGCTCAATTCGCTCGCCAGCACCACGATGGTGGACTTTTACCAGCGCCTCGTGCGCCGCAAAGCCACGGACGCGCAAAACCTGCGCGCCTCCAAAACCTGGACGCTCATATGGGGCATTTTCAGCATCGCCGTGGCGCAGTTCGCCAGCGGGCTGGGCAGTCTCATCGAAGCGGTGAACATCCTCGGCTCGCTGTTCTACGGCACCATTCTCGGCATTTTTGTAACGGCTTTCGCGATGAAGTTCGTGAGGGGCCATGCCGTGTTCTGGGGCGCGCTGCTGGCGGAAGTGGTCGTGATCACGGTGTACGTGTCCGACGTCGTTTCGTTCCTCTGGCTGAACCTGATCGGCTGCGCGGGGGTGATGCTGTGCGCGGGGGGAGCGCAGGTGCTGCTGAATATGACGGGTACAACGGAGTAACAGGGAAGAATAAAAAAAGCGGCCGCCTCTTTCGAAGCGGCCGCTTTTTTATGGGAGGTGATCAGGCAATCATTGTCCTTTACAGCGTCGCGATCAATTTCTCGTTCAACGCCACATAATCATCGTTCTTCGCCTCTTTGGCCAGCGCGATGGATTTCTCGGCGGTTGCTTTTGCGGCGGCCTTGTCGCCGGCTTTCGCCTCTATCTTCGCTTTCCAGTGGTACATCCAGAAAGCCTTTTCGTTGCCGGGCTGTTCGGTGGCCCTGGTGATATATTCACGGGCGATCTTTATATCGCGGTTGGTGTCGAAATAATACACCGCCGCCTGGAAATACGGTTTTTTGTCGGTCTTCATGGCCGAGTCGATGGAGGCGAGGATCTTGCCGTCGATGTCGGCGGTGATCTCGATGGGTATCAGCGTGCGGTCCCAGCTGATCATCATGGTCATGGCGGAAGGCCGTACGTTCTCGAACAGGATCATGAACGATTCGATGGGGAAGGGCAGCTCTTCCGTTTCAGCCTGGAAACGGGCCACATCGTCCTCTTTCTTGTAACCCTGTATGCCCCAGTTCTTCACGCCTTTATTGAGCACGATCTCCCAGCCGTTCTGCGAGGGAACGCCGTAGAGGGCATATTCGCCCGCGGCCACGGGTGTGCCGTTCAGCTTCACGTCTTCCCCGAACTTGATGCGGGTGGCGTTGTTGGCGCCCATACGCCAGAGCTTGCCATAGGGCACCAGGTCGCCCATGATGGTGCGGCCTTTAGCCAGCGGCCGGGAATAGGTCACTTCAACGGAAGACAGGGCAAAGTCCTGCTTAATGGTTTGGGTAGGGCTGGGCGCCGGCATTTTGATGCCCTGCGCCTGCGCGGCGCCGGCCGTTATCACGCAAAGCGCGGCGGCGGACAGGAACGCGGATAGTTGTTTCATGGTTCGCATAATTTTGATGATGGAAAATAGCAATGCAATTTATGCCGGTTTTACCGGATACGATCAGCGGACCGTCATTAAATTTTTGAAAAGGGGAAAACGCCTGCCGCTCTATTCGATCAGGCCGTTACGGAATGCGTACAGCACCAGCCCGACGGTGTTCTTCACGCTCAGCTTTTCCAGCAATTTCTGGCGAAGGCCTTCCACGGTGCGCGAGCTGAGGAAGATCTGGTCGGCTATTTCCTGGGTGGTGTATTCGTTGCAGATGAGCTTGAGCACTTCCAGCTCGCGTTCGCTCAGCTGCACTTCGTTCTTGAAGGTGGGTTTGAACTGCTGCTTGTTTTTATGCAATACTTTTTTGAGCAGGGCGAGGTTCACGTTCTCGTTGAAATAAAAACCCTTGTCGAAAGTAGTGCAGATGGCCTCGTAGATCTCTTCGGGCTCGCTGTTTTTGAGCAGGTAGGCATTGGCGCCGTTCTCCACGAGATGGACAATAAAGTTGTCGTCCTCGTACATGGTGAGGATGATGACCTTCACCTGCGGGTACTTTTCCCTTACTTTCACGGTAGCCTGGATGCCGTCCATCCTGGGCATTTTCAGGTCCATCAGGATCACGTCGGGCTGCTGCTCCTGCATGATCTGCAGCAGGTGCTCGCCGTCTTCAGCTTCAAAAACGACGCTGATGTTTTCATACGGGGTCAGCGTATTGATCACCCCGCTGCGGAATATCTTGTGGTCGTCTGCGATCGCAACCCTGATTCGCGGCAACATAATGGTTATATATTTTGCTTAAACAAGAGGCTGATAATTCTCCACCGTGATCTCGGCGATCGTGCCGGCCGGGGAATTCTTCACAAAGGTGATGTTTCCCCCGATAATATTCAAACGGCTTTCGATATTTTTTAGACCGAGGTGGCCGGTCTTTTTCCTCGATTCCTCGTATTTGTCGATCAGCTGGCCGTTGCCGTCGTCTTCCACCCGGATGGTGAGCAGGGTGGGAGTGCTTTGGTAGGAGATGCGCACGTTGCGCGCTTCGGCGTGCTTGAGGATGTTGTTCATCAGCTCCTGCACCACGCGGTATACGTTCAGCGCCTTTTCGCGGTCCACGCCGTAGGTAGTGCCGTCGGTGCGGAAGGAAATGAGTATCTCCCGGTTCTTGTTCATCAGGCTGCTGAAGGAATCCAGCGCGTGGCTGAGGCCGAGGTTCTCCAGCGTGGTAGGGTGCAGGCTCTGGGAGATGAACCGCAGCTGCTGGATGATCGAGTCCGCGAATTCTTTCGTTTCCTTGATCTTTTCTTTTTCCCCGTTACCGGCCAGCTGCTGCAGGTGATTGAGCGAGAGCTTGAGCACCGAGAGCTGGGCGCCCACTTCGTCGTGCAGGTCCTCCGCGATCCTTTTGCGTTCGATCTCCTGCCCCTGCAGCACGGCCACGAGGCGTTCCTTCTGCAATTGCAGGTCCTTGTCCTTCAGGATGAGCTTGTACTGCACCACCTGTTTCTGCTGCACCACCACCATGATGACCACGAAGATGCCGAGCATCAGCATCACGATGGTACCGGTTAATATTAACTGCAACGTGTTCATGCCCTGGCCTTTTTTATCTTTTTGAGCCCAATATAAAAAAGAAAGACCTGAATTATGCCTGCGATCCATGTGAGGGCCGCGGTAATGCGGTACATGCTTTCGAGCACTTCCCGCGGGCCGCCGCGCTGGATCATGTTAAAGGAAAGGTTGAGCATGAAGGAGCAGCACATTTCCACAAAAAGGCCCGCGTTGAACCAGAACACCGGCAGCGATATGATCAGGATGGATTTTTCGATAAGGTTTTCGTCCCGCATGAGCTGGAGAAAAAAGAGGATCGCGTATACGATCAGCACAAAGGTACGTATAGAGATAAATATGGCGTTGAACTTGAGGTAACCTTCCAGCATCGTGATGTCCGCCGCGAAAATGAGGGTGCACACGACCATGAGCACGCGGATGACCTGGTGGATCTTTTTGCTTTTGAGGACGCTTAAATAAAAGAGGGAGAGAATGTAGAACTGGACAAGCATCATACAGGAAATGAAGGCCATGTTGTTGCCGAACGCCCGGGCCAGCACTTCACATCCGAAACCGTAGAACACGGCGGAGATCAGGTAGATGTATATCAAACGTTGTTCTTTGTTGAACAGTTTGGAGTTTATTGCAAAGGGGATCAGAAGCAGGGCCTCGATCCCCAACATGCAATACCAAAAAATGTGATGAAGCAGCACTTAGTAGTCTTTATCCGTTATCTGAATTCAGGGGGTTTGCCTTCGGGCAATCGTAAGGGCAATAGGTGTCGGTGCCAAGGATGTCCTGGGGGGCTTCACCGTCTTTTTCCAGGTGCTGGGTAGCGGAAGGGATAATGTCGTTGCCTTCTTCGTCCGCGGCCACCAGGATGAACTTTTTGTCTCTTTTGCCGTCGCCGTCGATATCCAGCCCGTAATAGATGCGGATGCCGGAGGCGGTCGGTTTGTTCGCCAGCAGCTCCTGGATCTTGTCGATACCAAAGAAGCCGGACAGGATGGGATCTTTGTGCTTTTTGCGATCGACCTGGTCGATGCGGTACGCCTGCGTTTGTTTCGCGCCGTTCAGCAGGGAAAGGAATTTCCCGGCGCTTTTGGAGAACTTCATTGCCATGTGATGCTTTTTTAAGAGTTAGTTAGAAAATGTCGCCGGTAAAATTATTACAAAATCCCACTTTTCAAAGCCCGGCTGTTTGCCCCTGTGGACGTGAAAATCTTCGCTGCCGGTCGGTCCGGCTCGCGTCCACTGCGGATTCCATAGGGTCCATACCCACGTTTGGGGATGCCCTTTTGCGGGTTTCCCCGTAGAAAATGCGTATAAGTACGCATTCTCATTTACAGGGATTGAACGCTTGATTCGGACCGCTTTCTTGCTAACCTTTGCATGAGTGGAACATTGATGACGTTGGCCTTTCTACCATCGTTTGTTTCGTTAGTGTATGCAGAGGGCAGGCCGGTGGCCCGGATACCGGCAAGTATGGATTAGACAGTGAGAAAGAAAGAACGTTACCCCAATTTATTTGAACCAAATTGTGATCGCTATGAGTTACCTGTTGATTGGAAACATCTCTGCGCTGATTTGTGAAGAGTGTATAGAACCCCTGGCTCACGCCCGCATCCGGATCTATCTTCCGGCTACGCCTTACAGGGCGGAAGAGCTGGCGCGCGGCATCTTCAGGGATTTAAGACTGCTGCCCGAAAGGGACGTGCAGGCCAAGGACGACCGCCTGCTGGCCGAATCGCGGCTGGACGAACGGGGGAATTTCAGCATCGGCTGGGAAGACCTGCACCTGTTCACCGAGCCGCTGGAAATGGATATCTGCCTGAACAACGTTCCCGGCAGGGACCAGGGCCGGCAGGAATGGCTGCAGTACCATCTCAGCACTTTCGTGCCGCACTGGAAACGGTCGCGGGAAAAATATGTGGCCGCGTTCGCGTACGTGGTGCCTTCCGAAAAATGGTCGGCCATCCGCCGCGAGTTCAACGCCTGGGCCCTGGCCGGCACCGTCAGGCATTTCGAAACGCATGAGGTAATGCGCGGCGTAAAGGTGGAAGCGTATAACGCGCTCACGAAAAAATCGCTGGCCTTCGCCGTCACCGGCGAGAACGGGCGTTATAGAATGTACTTCAGCCGCGCCGGGGGCAAATCCGGCCCGGACGTATATTTCAAGGTATTCGGCAGCCACGGCCTCATCTGGAGCGAAGACCCGGAGAACGCGCTGCAGCCTGAAAGACAGCAGATAGCGCATTGCGCCAAGATCAATCTTGCCGTAGTGCCCGCCGCGGGCGAAAAAAAGGCCCGGCTCACCGGCTGGATCAGCGATTTTATCAGTAGCAAGAACGCAAAAAGCAATTATAAAGACCGGTACGTGATGTACTAGTCCGCCAATGTTGGATATACCCCAATTCTACATACAGCTGCCCATCTCAGCCAAGCCTCCGGGCAGCTGTTTTTTTCTTTCCTTCCGCCTTGCTTTAAAACCGTTTCGTTTACCTGGATGAATGCCCCGGCCTGGCTGGGCCGTGGGCTGCGTCAGAATCCCGGGTGGTACTGCTGCAGCATGTCGCGCAGGTACTCACGGTTGAGGTGGGTCTAGATTTCCGTCGTAGTGATGCTTTCGTGGCCCAGCATTTCCTGCACGGCCACCAGGTCCGCCCCGCCTTCCACGAGGTGGGTGGCGAAGGAATGCCGGAAGGTATGCGGGGAAATGGTTTTGCTGATCTGCGCCTTTGCCGCCAGTTCCTTGATCATGAGAAAGATCATCACGCGGCTGAGCGCGGCGCCCCGGCGGTTGAGGAACAGGATGTCCTCATGCCCCTTTTTTACGGCCATCTGTTTTCGCGAGCCTTCGTAATACAGCGATATATATTTAATGGCGGTGCTGCCGATGGGGATCAGCCTTTCCTTGTTGCCTTTGCCGATCACGCGGATAAAACCTTCGTCAAAATAAAGATGGGAGATCTGCAGGCTGATCGCTTCGCTTACGCGCAGGCCGCAGCTGTACATGGTTTCGAGGATGGCCTTGTTGCGGTGCCCTTCGGGTTTGCTCAGGTCGATGCCGCCGATAAGCCGCTCTATTTCCTCGAAGCTTAGAAAGTCCGGCAGCTTGCGGCGCACTTTGGGCGCTTCCAGCAGCTGCGAGGGGTCTGCCTTGATCATGTCCTGCAATAAAAGAAAACGGAAGAACATCCGGATGCCGGAGATGATCCGGCTCTGCGAAGTGGCGGTCATGCCCAGGGAAGCGATCCAGCGCACGCAGCCCTGCAGCTCTTCCAGCGTCACTTCCTCCGGGGCCAGCGGCTTGTTTTCCATCACGAGGTAACGGGTCAGCGCCTGCACGTCCCGCTCGTAAGCTTCGATGGTGTTGGCGGACAAAGAGCGTTCCAGCCTGAGGTGTATCTTGAATCCGTTAATGGCAGCTTCCCACATGGCCGCAAGATAATGCAATACGCCATATTAGTATTATCCACATTGAAAGGAAGTCGTGCCCTCCACACAAAGTGTACCCATTACACTCAGTAATACATTGTATTAAACAATTATATTATGAATGTGG
>CBINIO010000094.1:0-11059 GCA_966250725.1 uncultured Chitinophaga sp. | reverse complement strand
TCCGGCCATTTTACAATTGAAAGATGCTCCTTATTTTTTTATCACTTTTACGGTCTTTCTCCTGTTGCCCTGTGTTACTTCCACGATATACATGCCCGGTTTTAATTCCTGGCCGAAGTACAGCATCTGCCCCGGGTTGCTGAGGAAGGCGCCCGTCACTTTTCCTGAAATATCGATCACCCTGATGTGCGCCTGCGCCTTGTTGCCGCTTTCAACGAGCAATGCAAACTCATAGCTGCTCGGGTTGGGGAACACTTTTATTTCCAGTCCCTGCTGTTTGTTGACAGGCTGCGCCTGCGCCATGCTGAGCGTGGGGATCGTGTTGGTAGCGGAGGACGCGGTAGTCCACGTGCCGATCTCCTGGTAGCTGGATGTGACGGTCAGCGAGGCTTTTACTGCTTCGCCGCCTTCGGAAGGCTGAAGGGTGAATTGTTCGCGCAGGTAAAGGAAACCGTTGTCGCCGGGAATCACTGGCGTATGTTTTGCCATCTTCGCCGTTCCTTTTGATATGCCGCCGGAGGGTTCCGCGTTGTACCAGAATTTTATGCTAAAGTCCCCGCCGCTGCCTGCGCGCCTTGCGGATATTTTCAGCTGCAGCAGGTCGGAAGGCTGGTAGGCCACGCTGTCGCCGCTGAGCGGGATGATGAACTGATGGCAATTGCCGAGGCCGTCGCCGGAAATGTTTTGCTGCAACAGTTCCCCGCTGCCCGCCAATGCGCCGTTCACGTACACCTGCGCTTTCAGGTCGATGAGATGATCGCCGTGGCTGCCCGCGTACACGGTCACCGCGCCGAATTTGCTACGCGGGTAATTTACGGTAACGATCTGCGTGGCGTTAGCGGTATTCCCGCTGAGGTCGGTGGCCGTCCATGTAACGGTGGTTTGACCAACGGGGAAAACGGCCGGCGCGTTATGCGTGATGCTTGCGATGCCGGCGTTGTCCGTAGCGGTAGCATTGCCGATATTCACCGCGGCGGTGGAATCACCGGCGAACGGATAAGCCGTAACGGCGGCCGGTGCGGAAATGGAAGGCGGAACGGAATCTGCGACCACCGATACGGTCAGCGAGTCCGACCATGTTTGAAGACCTGCGTTGTCCGTTGCGCGGGCACGGATGCCGTAGGTGCCCGGCGCGAGGTTTTGCCAGTTCCATTCATAAGGCGCCTCTGTGAATTGCGTTTTTTCTTCACCGTTGACGTACAGCTTGAGGCTGTCCACCTGCCGGTCGTCGCCCGCCGATGCAGTGATCAGCATAGAACCATGTTCGGGCAGGGTATCGTTGTTCGCGGGCTGCAGGAGCGTTACCGCCGGGAAGGCGTCTATCATGAGCACCGGCCGCAGCGCCGCATTGGCGGCTTCTTTTGACGAGAAGGTAGCGTCGTTGGTCTGACCGGATACGGAAGAAACGATCGCAAGGGACAATATTTTGTCGCCCGCTGCTTCCTGCGCGACCTGGCTGCTGATGTCCCATTCCACGTAGCCGCTGCGGCGGCCGGGCTGGCTGGCGAGCTGCGTATTGGTAGCAGGTTTGTTGTTCCAGGTGATGCCGGTTTCCGTCCAGCTGTCGTCGTCACTTTTCCATACCTGCCATTGCGTGCCGGGCGCGGTAGTGCCTGCGCTGTTCACATACATGCGGAGTTTGGCGATACCAGGGTTGCTGATGCTGTCGAGAGCGAATTGCAGGTAAGAGATCCTGCTGTAACCTTTGTTGCCGTCTTTTTTCACGACCAGCGTAGTGGCGGCGCCGAAATTGGTGTTGGCGCTGCCGCCGTCTCTCACATAAGCGTCAGCCGCCGGGAACAGACCGCCGGTTACGATGCCCACGCCGGTAGAGGTGGCCGAGTCGCCGTTCAGGTCGATCGCCAGGGCGGTCAGCGTATGGATGCCGTCCGGCGCATTTTGCCAGGAGAAGCTGTAGGGCGCGGCCGTAGCCTCACCGATCTTCACGCTGTCCGCATAAAATTCCACGCGGCTCACCGGCCCGCTCACGCTGGCGCTGATCGCCACCGGCGCGCCCGCCGCGAACGAAGTATTGTCGGCCGGTGATGCGATGGACACGGATTCCATCACGATATTCACCGGTGCGGACGTAGCCGTTTCATTGGCGGTAGTAACGGCTTTTGCCGTGAGCGTGTAGCTGCCGGGGCTTGCATTGTTCCAGGTGTACTGGTACGGCGCCGTGCTGTCTTCCCCGAGCTTTACGCTGCCCTGGAAAAATTCGACGTTCGTGACTTTTGCCGGGCCAAAGGCAGTAGCGTTCAGCGTAACGGAGGAGCCTGCCGGGAACACTTCGTTGTTGACAGGGGAAGTGATGGTCGCCACGAGATCTTCACGCAGGGTAGAAGGCTCTATCGCCGGGGCGGGGTAGCCGAGCGCGTCCAGCTCGTCGTAAACGGACTCGCTGACGTTGAGGCCCCAGTTCCTGAAGAACTGCCCGAGGTTCTCGCCGCTGATCTCGCAGGCATACAGCATAAAAAGCCGCATTTCCGCCTGATCGCCGCTGGGAGTGGGGGCTTCTTCCCTAACGCGTTTATGCAGGGTATGATAAAAACCGTCGCCATACGCGAGCCACAACTGGTGGAACATCCCCAGCCGCGTGAACAACGACACCCCGCTCGCATTAAAATTTTTGGACGACTGCGGCTGCGCGAGATAGTTCATCACGGTATTCCAGTCGGAGGTGCTCATGCCCTGCTGACCCGGATGGATGGCCCTTTTCGCGGCGAGCGAATAAATGTTCACGCACACTTCGATGCAGGTAGACCAGGTCCATGACCAATGCTGGTGATGGTGGCCTATTTCGTGGAACACGCCCCAGCCGCCGCTGTTAAGAATATAAGAGGGCGACAGTATCCAGTTGATGCTGCCCGTCGGGATGCGTACCCTGCCCAGCGAAGTGGCGTCCGGGTTGCCGCTGGCCTTTTCCAGCAGCATCAGCTTGTTGCGCAGGATGGGCGCGTGCACGGGAGAGCTGTTGTCCATCCCGCTGATATCGCCTTCGGCCTGCATTACGCGGTCCATGAGGGTGAGCAGCGTATCCTGGTTTTCATTCCTGTAAGCATCCGCCTTTACCCGCGACACGACGATGAACGTACGGTCGGATACCAGCGTGGCGTTGGGCGAAACCGTGTCTGCCGCCAGCATGTCCAGCCATTGCTGGTGCGTGGTGCTGCCCAGGATGTAAAGCGGCATGGTGCGATAGCCGCTTTGAAAAGTGACCCTCACTTTATTGTCGTCAGAAGGGCTGGAAGACGAATATCGCAGGTACAGGTCGCCGCCATTGGCGTTGGTAATGGTGTTGACGCCGGCCACGAGGTTGTACGTAACGACCGGCTGCCGGTCGTAGGTGCCCATAATGAGCTTTGGCAATCCCGTGCCGCTGATCTGCTCCACGTAGATCACCAGCTGGCTGTCGGCCATAGCCCGCAGGCCGACCGGCTCGAAGTCCGCCACCTGCAGCGAGGTTTTGATGCGGCCGGTTTCGGTGGCGATATCAGGGACCTGTGTAAGTTCCCAAACGTTCCGGGACACCATATTAAAGTAGCCGGAAGGCGGGGGAAGGGCCGTGGAGGCGGCATGGGTTGAAACAATGGTCACCAGGAGCATGACCATGAGATAGAGGGTAATGGTTTTTTTCATGTGGAATTGGGTTTTGGTTGAATTAACGGTATTAAAATTACCCTGCCTGTATTTATAAGGTACGGGTCAAATCCTGCTAAATTCCGGGTCAAATTCATCATGCAGGTGTGTGCTGCCAGGCTGGGGGTTGATAATCAGGTGGTTTGGGTTTGGGGAAGGGTGATAGATGAAATGGGGTTAAAATTTGGTTATTTGAAATAAATATTTCTATATTTGCACCCCCGAAGGGGAGTAAATGACGTGCTGAAAGGTGCGTCAATACTGGATCGGTAGTTCAGTCGGTTAGAATGCCGCCCTGTCACGGCGGAGGTCGCGGGTTCGAGTCCCGTCCGGTCCGCACGATTTAGAAGAGACCCGCGCTTGGCGCGGGTTTTTTGTTTTTTTGGTCGGGTTCCCTTTTGTTTTCAATGATCCTTACGGGGTTAACATAGCTATTTAATTTAAAGGACATTTTTGCCTAAATCAAAAGTTGTTATGGCAACCACGACAACGACATGCAAAGGCGGAAGCTATAGATGATTTCCCTTTCTTTTGCTTATTTTTATTTTTTGATAAGGCCAGCGCCTTATACATTATACATTAGCGGCAAGCCCATAGAATAGGAAAAACACAGTCACATGACTAAATTAAACACTGTTCCAACAATAGAATTCAAAACTCCGGAGGCATTTGAAACCTGGCTCGGAAAGAATCATGATAGCTCAAATGGGATTTGGCTCAAAATATTCAAAAAAGGTTCAGGGAAAAAGACCATCAGCTATGCGGAAGCACTTGATGTAGCTCTTTGCTACGGGTGGATTGATGGTCAAAAACAAGCACATGACGAAGAAGCCTGGCTGCAAAAATTTACTCCCCGGACTGCAAAAAGTATTTGGTCCAGGAAAAATATTGAACATGTCGAAAGATTGATCAGGGAAGGTAAGATGACTCCTTCAGGATTAAAAGCTGTCGAAAAAGCCAAATCAGACGGCAGATGGGAAAATGCATACGATTCGCCAAGCAAAATGACCATACCGGAAGACTTTTTAGAAGAACTTAGAAAAAACAAAAAGGCGGAAGCGAATTTTAGGGAGCTCAATAAAACCAATCTTTTCTCTATCGGATTTCGCCTTCAAACTGCAAAAAAGCAAGAGACCAGAGAAAAGCGTATAAAAGAAATTATTGAAATGCTGGCAAAAGGCGGGAAATTCCGTTAAGGTCCAACCCCCTCACTCCCTCCTCAAAACCTCCCCCCGGTGCGCCGCCACATGCTCCGTCTTATCACTCCTGATCTCATACTGCGGCTCCTCCTCCGTCGCACGATGCGTATGCCCCTTATAATCAAAATCCCGCGTGTGTGTTTTGATGATCGTGCCTGAAACCCTCCCTGCCTCTGAATTCCAGCTCACGTTATCGCCTACTTTGAACTTTGTCGCCATCACTGAAAATTTACTGGTTAAACAAATCTTTATCCGAATAAAATACGCGGTCGCCCTCAACCCGCGCCGGCGAAGTGTAAGGATGCTCCTCCGCTTTGCCTGCCGCCATGATATGCAGCACTGTCCAGCCTTTTGCTTTGAGGTAATCGGATACCATCGACCGGTGGCAGCGCCACCATACGGCTTCGGAGCACATCATGGCGGTACGTTGTCCGGATGCGATGGTTTGCAGCGAAAGCACCGCATCTTTAAAAGCCTTCGTCTCCATATAATCCGCATACCCCTGGAAGGATTTGTTCCGCCAGCGGGTATTGACGGAGCCCGGTTTCACGGGCCGCCGCCCGCCGAGATCTTCC
The DNA here is from genome assembly GCA_966250725.1 of uncultured Chitinophaga sp. Classification (GTDB taxonomy): domain Bacteria; phylum Bacteroidota; class Bacteroidia; order Chitinophagales; family Chitinophagaceae; genus Chitinophaga. The sequence continues at coordinate 5,646 of CBINIO010000094.1, read as the reverse complement.
AGGTGGATATAGCCGATGCCGGCTTGCTGCAGTTTCTCCGCCAGCCGCTCCTTGTTGAAATCAGGATATTTCCTCGAGCCGGGAAACCGCCGGATATCCGCCAGCATCCTGATGTCGAACGATTGCAGCATGCCGGTGAGGTCATCGATATCGTGCGTGGAATGCCCGATCGTATAGATGGTATGGTGCGCGTTTGCCGTCATTTCTCCTGGAGCGAAAGGGCTACGGCGGCTTCGGCGGTCAGCAGCCGGAAGGTGAAGCTTTCCTGCAGATAAAGTTTGACAGCGGTTTCGGAATGGGCGAGGTAACCGATGGATATGTCCTGCCCGATGCTCAGCTCAAAATCGCCGCCGCGGGAGGAAAGCACGAACCCGCCTTTGATGGCCGGCGCCCAGATGATCTCTTCGCCAACGATGCGGCGGATATGATCGAGCACGGGGTATCCTTCATCGCTTCCGCCGCTGGCGGCCGTGTATTGCTCCGCGCCGAGCACCAGCGTATAAGGACCGTTAACGCCGGCAAGCCGCAGCTGGCTTACGGCCTGCGCCACCGCATCCGAATAGCCCCTTACGTTCGACGGGAATTTTACCGGAGGATTGCTGCTGCCCTGGCGGATGCCTTGTATGCCCGCCGCGGCATAACCTTCGAATACGGCGCGGTCTTCCGCGAAAGCGATCTTTTGCGCCGCGTCTTTCAGCGGGGCCCAGTCGGAATCGGAGGAGCCGCGCTCCACGTCGTCGATCGCCTGGCGTGTAAGCTCAAAGGGAACGCGCAGCTCCACCATCGCTTTTACTTCGCGCTGCGCGGCTTGTATGCCGTCGCCGGGCGCCTGTATCGATTGTATGTGACCGGTGCCGACGGCGGAAAGATCAAATCCTTTGGGGCCTGCCACGTCCACCACGCGCCGCGCCGCCAGGTGGCGTTTGAGCGTGCGGGACGCTTCTTCTTCGATCTCCGCCCAGGCGGCTTCTGAAATAGGGGCGAGTTTCCGGTGTAGATTATTCATATGCTATCCTTTTTTTTAAGTGAACCGATGCCGAGCGAACCCTCGGCGGTTGGCGGCGGTATGTTATCCAAAAACGTCAGTGATGGAACGAAGAACAGCGTGCCGGTTGTTGCCGTGCTGAAATCCAGCAGCCGGTCGTAATTCCCTTCGGGCGAGCCGATGAACATATTGTCCAGCATCTTTTTTACAGTGCTGAAAGTGCTGGCGTAAGCGATAAAATAAGTGCCCGTCTGGTTGGTGGACATATCGCCAAACGGCATGTTCACGCGGATGATCTTCTTGTCGTCCCCCACATTCGCCAGCGCGATATGGGAATTGGAAGGTTTGGTATCGTCCGGCATTTCGATATCGTCTTGTTTCGAGCGTCCGAACACTTTTTCCTGCTCCTCAACGGGCAATGCCCTGAAAGCGTTCAGGTCGTGGATATATTTTTGAACAAAAAGATAACTGCCGCCCTTGTAAGCGGGGTCTTCGTCACCGACAAGACCAAAGAACGCCCGCTCCCGCTGCCCGTGCGGGTTTTCGGTGCCGTCAACAAAACCGAGGATCGAGCGCCCGTCCCAATACCTGAAGCCGTGCACTTCTACCACGCTTGCCGCCACCGGCCCGAGGACGTCCGAAATAGCGGCGGCCATATCGTAACAGATGCTGATATCGTTTCCCCGGAGATGAAAATGCAGGTCGCCATGCGTGGCGACGGCGGTATGTTTGTTGCCGGCAATGGGCGTGAAGTTCGCCAGCTCTTTGGGAAGCGGGACGGGTAACTGAAGCCGGAGCCATGCATCGTGCCCGATACCCATCACGCAGCTTACGCCCGAATCGGGATAACGGGTAGCGGCGGAATTATTCAGGTTGATGACCAGCGCGCAGACCCTGTCGAAAGCATCCCTAACGGCCGCGTCCGGCTTGAAATTCCAGACGATGAAGATGGAGTTGTTGCCATGATAGTCTAATACATTCTGTGAGTCCGGGTTCATATTTTTTCCTGTTATGTTGAAGGGGGGATACAAAATTAACATACTACCGGGAAAATAGTGCCGAATAGTATAAATTAGCAGGAGGTGGAAAAACTTAATAGCAGCAATGATCACAGATAGCCACGGGCGTACCATCAATTATTTGCGGCTGGCGGTCACGGACCGCTGCAACCTGCGGTGCGCCTACTGCATGCCCGCCGAAGGGCTCGACTGGCTGCCCCGCAAGGAATTGATGACTTATGAAGAAATGCTCAGGCTCTGCTCCCTTTTTGTGGAAATGGGGGTTGAAAAGGTCCGCATCACCGGCGGCGAACCCTTTGTGAGAAGGGACCTGGTGCCTTTCCTGTACCGGTTGTCCGGCATAGGCGGCCTGCGGGAGCTGACCCTCACCACCAACGGTTTATTGACCGGAGAATACGTCGCCGATCTGAAAAAAATGGGTGTGCGCTCGGTGAACCTCAGCCTCGACACGCTGGATGCCGGCCGTTTTTACCGGATCACGCGCAGGAAGGGGCTGGAGAAAGTACTCTCCACTATGGACAAGCTCCTGGAAAACGGCATCCGCGTCAAGATCAACGCGGTGGTGATGGAAGATAAAAATACCGAGGACATCATTCCCCTCGTTCAGCTGGCCGCCAAACTCCCCGTCAGCGTACGGTTCATTGAAGAAATGCCTTTTAACGGGGGGAAGGAAGACGTTTCCCTGCACTGGAATTATACACGCATACTGGAACACATCCGTCAGGCGTTTCCCGCCATCGCAAAGATCGGCGACCCGGCGCATGCTACTGCCTACGGTTACAAGATCCCCGGCTTTGAAGGCGATATCGGCATCATCGCCGCGTATAGCCGTTCGTTTTGCGGCGCCTGCAACCGCCTCCGCATTACGCCCACGGGCATGCTGCGCACCTGCCTGTACGATGCGGGCAACGTCAACCTGAAGGACGCGATGCGCGAAGGCCGCACGAATGCCGAATTGCAGCAGATCATCACAAACGCCATCCTGAAAAAACCAAAAGACGGATGGGAGGCGCAACGCACGCTGGTGGCGCAGCACCGCGAGCACGAATCGATGGCGGCCATCGGCGGATAGAGGGATTATTGCTAATTTTATCATTGAATTATGTCGGAACTTTCGCATTTGAATAAAAGATCGCAACCGGTGATCGTGGATGTGAGTGAAAAAAAAATCACCCGCAGAAAGGCCGTGGCGCGCAGTATCGTGGCCCTGCCGGACGAAGTGGTGGCGGTCCTTCAGAAAGAGGATTTTACCACCAAAAAAGGATCGGTTTTTCAAACGGCCATTATCGCGGGAATTATGGCGGCCAAAAGAACGGGCGAACTAATTCCCCTCTGTCATCCCCTGGGACTGGACAATTGCGAGATCGATATCGTGATGAACGACCGGCAGGAGCTGGTGATCCATTGCACGGCCGGCATCGAAGCAAAAACGGGCGTGGAAATGGAAGCGCTTACCGGCGCCTCCGTTGCGGCGCTTACCATCTATGATATGTGCAAGGCCCTGAGCCACGATATCGTGATCCGCGAAATAAAGCTGATGGAAAAAACGGGAGGGAAAAATGATTTTTCAAGAAAATAACATACCCCCGCTAAACGGGCTGGTGCTGGCAGGCGGCAAAAGCGTACGCATGGGTTCCGCCAAAGATCTTATGCAATGGCACGGCAAAGAGCAGCGCTATTATGCGGCGGACCTGCTGGGCAAATTCTGTGAAGAAGTTTTTATTTCCTGCCGGCAGGAACAGCAGGGAGATATCGATCCTGCTTACAAAACATTACCCGATACTTTTTTGGGCATGGGCCCAGCGGGCGGCATCCTTTCCGCCTTCCGCGCGCAAAAGGAAAAAGCCTGGCTGGTGATCGCCTGCGACCTGCCGCTGTTAAATGAAGACACCCTCCGTTTCCTGGTGGCGAACAGGGCCGCGGAAAAAATCGCCACTACTTACAAAAGCCCGTTCGACGGCCTCCCCGAGCCGCTGATCACCATATGGGAGCCGGAAAGTTTCCCGGTATTGCTAAGCTTTCTTGCAAAAGGCATCACCTGCCCGAGAAAAGTGCTGATCAACAGCGACGCATCGATCTTAAATCCGCCGCAGCCCGACGCGCTGATGAACGTAAACACGCCCGAAGACGCCGCAAAGGCAAAAGGCATCATTAACGCGGGACATGTTTCCTGATCCGGATCTTCACATATTTTGACGCTGGCATATTGCTTTCTTCCACCACGTTGTTGATGGAAACCAGCACATTGGTTTCGGGAAAATAAGTGACCGTATTCTTCTCCGGTATTTTGTACGGAACAATGACGAACAACGGCGCGACGCGTTCTATCCCGTCGTCGTAATTGAACAGGTCTACTTTCTCGCCCGGCCTGAACCCTGCTTTCTCAATATCTTTTTCATTCATGAATATCACCCGGCGTTCGTTCCTGATGCCGCGGTAACGGTCGTCCATCCCGTAAATGGTGGTGTTGAACTGGTCGTGCGTGCGGGTGGTTGCCATCATGTATTCTTCCGGCAGCAGCGTATTGTCGGGCAAGCCGGTGATGGTGAACGGCGCGCGGCCGCCGAACGCCTTGGCGAATCGCTGCTCGTCCCTGGCGGCGTTGGGCAGGTAAAATCCCGCCTTCTGCCTGATGCGCGCATTATAGTTCTCAAAACCGGGGATACATTTTTCAATAACATCGCGCACCGCATCGTAGCTGTCGTGGTATAGCCGCCAGTTTACGACTGACCTGTTCCCTAAGGTCTCCATCGCCAAACGGCACACGATCTGCGTTTCATTAACGAGGTTGTCAGATACCGGCGGCAGCATGCCTTTCGAGGATTCCACCACGCCCATCGAGTTTTCCGTGCTTACAAACTGGTGCTCGCCGTTCACCATGTCGATATCGCTGCGCGATTTTGTGGGAAGAATGATGGATTCCTGCCCATGCACCAGGTGGCCCCTGTTGAGCTTGGTGGAAACAAACGCGGTAAGATGAAGTTTGCGCATGGCTTCGGCGGTATAGGCAGTATCGGGCGTTGCCGATAAAAAATTCCCGCCCATGCAGAAAAGCACTTTCAGCTGTTCCTCATGCATCGCTTTGATGGCGCGTACCACGTCGTGGCCGGGCTTGCGGGGAGGATTGAAGCCGAATACCGCCTGCAGGCGGTCCAGCTGTTCGTTGGTCGGTTCTTCATTGATCAGCATGGTGCGGTTGCCCTGCACGTTGCTATGCCCGCGAACGGGGCAAACGCCCGCGCCGGGTTTGCCGATGCTGCCTTTCAGCAGCAGCAGGTTCACGATCTCCCTCACCATCGCCACGCCGTTAGGCTGCTGCGTAATGCCCATTCCCCAGCATACGATGATCCGCTGTTTGTACGCCAGCATGTCCGCAGCTTCCCGGAGCGCGTCCGTCGATACGCCGCAGGCTTCCGCGAGGTCTTCGAGTTTATAACGATCGAACTGTTTGATAAAATCGTCATACCCCGCGGTTTTTTCCGCGATGAACCGGTGATCGAACACCTGGCCGGGCGATTGTTTTTCAAGACCGAGCAGCAGCAGTTCCAGGGCCTTTAACAGCGCCATATCGCCGTTGATCCTCACTGGCAGGTACAGATCGGCGAGCTTCACGCCGCGGCCGATCACGCCGCTTACCTGCTG
>CBINIO010000093.1:0-11094 GCA_966250725.1 uncultured Chitinophaga sp. | reverse complement strand
AATATTTAGAAATAAACAAAGAAAAAACAGGTTTCTTTTACTACTTTTATGCCCGCTGATTTTTAGCATTAATGTTATATTGACTGCCAAACCAACGTTATGTCGGATTCGCTAAAAAGGATACAAAAGCTGTTAGTAGCTAACCGCGGCGAGATAGCCGTGCGGATTTTAAGAGCAGCCTCGGAATTAAGGATAAGGACCGTGGCGATCTTCACCTATGAGGACCGTTATTCCCTCCATCGTTACAAGGCGGATGAAGCTTACCAGATCGGAAAAGACGACGAGCCCCTGAAGCCGTACCTGGACATTGAAGGCATTATCCACCTGGCGAAAAGCCAGCAGGTGGACGCCATCCATCCCGGTTACGGTTTTCTCAGCGAGAACATGCATTTTGCGCGCAGGTGCAAGGAAGAAGGCATTATTTTCGTTGGCCCCGACCATGAAGTGATGGCCCAGCTCGGCGACAAAGTGGCCGCCAAAACGCTTGCCCGCAAAGTAAACGTGCCCCTCATCGAAGACAGCCAGGAAAAGCTGACCGACGTAGCCACGGTAAAAAGAGAGGCCAAACGCATCGGTCTGCCCGTGATACTCAAAGCCGCCGCAGGCGGCGGCGGCCGCGGCATGCGCGTGGTGCGCGAGGAAAGCCAGCTGGAGAAATCTTTCCTCGAAGCCCGCAGCGAAGCCGGTAAAGCCTTCGGCGACGATACCATCTTCATCGAAAAGTTCATCGAAGAGCCCAAGCACATCGAAGTGCAGCTGATGGGCGACAACCACGGCAACATCGTGCATCTTTACGAACGCGACTGCTCCGTGCAGCGTCGTTTCCAGAAAGTGGTGGAGATCGCGCCCTCGCCGAACCTGCCGCTCGAAACGCGCAACGAAATTTACGGATATGCGCTGGCGTTAGCCCGCGAAGTAAAATATAATAACGTCGGCACCGTGGAGTTCCTGGTGGACCGGCAGAACAAGGTCTACTTCATCGAAGTGAACCCGCGCATACAGGTGGAGCATACGGTAACGGAAGAAGTGACCGGCATCGACATCGTGCGGTCGCAGATCCTCATCGCCAAAGGCCATCATTTGTCCGACCCCGAGATCTTCCTCAAAAGCCAGGACGATGTGCGCCTGAACGGTTTCGCCATCCAGTGCCGCGTGACCACGGAAGACCCGGAAAACAATTTCACGCCCGACTACGGCACCGTGATCGCCTACCGCAACGCCGGCGGCTTCGGCATCCGGCTGGACGAAGGCAGCGCCTATTCCGGGGTGAAGATCTCGCCCTTCTTCGATTCCATGCTGGTGAAAGTGACCGCCTCCGGCCGTACGCTCAGCGGCGCGGCCAGCCGCCTGCTGCGCACCTTGAAAGAGTTCAGGATCAGGGGCGTGAAAACGAATATCCGTTTCCTCGAGAACGTGATCACCCACGATACTTTCCGCAAAGGCAACTGCACCGTGGGTTTCATCGATCAGCATCCCGAGCTGTTCAAACTTTCGCCGATACGCGACCGCGCCACCAAAACGCTTATGTACCTGGCGGACGTCACCGTGAACGGCCATCCCGACGTAAAAGGCCAATACGACGGCCGCAAGTTCCGCACGCCGACCGTTCCTTCCTTCGACCCGCTGGCGCCCGTGCCGGACGGTACGCGCAACAGGCTGCTCACGCTGGGCCGCGAAGGTTTCAGCAAATGGCTGCGCGACGAAAAGCCCGTTTATTTTACAGACACCACTTACCGCGACGCGCATCAGAGCCTGCTGGCCACGCGCGTGCGCACCAAAGATATACTGGCCGTGGCCGAAGGGTACGCGCGCAACAACCCGCAGATCTTCTCCATGGAAGTATGGGGCGGCGCAACGTTCGACGTGGCGATGCGTTTCCTGCACGAGTGCCCCTGGCGCAGGCTGCAGCAAATGCGCGAGGCCATGCCCAACGTGCTGCTGCAGATGCTTTTCCGCGGCTCCAACGCGGTCGGTTATTCCGCTTACCCGGAAAACCTCATCGCGAAGTTCATCGAAAAAGCGGCGGAAAACGGCATCGACATCTTCCGCATCTTCGATTCGCTGAACGATATCGGCGCCATGACGCCCAGCATCGGTTTTGTACGCAACAACACCACCTCGCTGGCGCAGGCCGCCATCAGCTATACCGGCGATATCCTGAATAAGGACAACAGCAAGTACACCCTCGATTATTACCTCGACCTGGCCAAACGCCTGGAAGACGCGGGCGCGCACATGCTTTGCATAAAGGACATGGCCGGTTTGCTGAAACCGCAGTCCGCCACCGTGCTGGTAAGCGCGCTCCGCGAAACCGTGAAGCTGCCCGTAGTGCTGCACACGCACGATACCGCTTCCGTGCAGGCCGCCACTTACCTGAAAGCCATCGAGGCCGGCGTGAACGTAGTGGATTGCGCGATTGCATCGCTCAGCGGGCTTACGTCGCAGCCCAACCTCAACTCCATGGCCGCCATCCTGGAAGGCCACGAGCGCAGCCAGCCCATGAACCTGGCTTCCCTCAACGAATACAGCAATTACTGGGAAGACGTACGCGAGTATTATTTCCCCTTCGAATCCGATATGAAAGCGGGCACCGCGCAGGTGTACGAGAACGAGATACCCGGCGGGCAGTATTCCAACCTGCGCCAGCAGGCGGAATCGCTTGGCCTCGGCGACAAGCTGGAGACCATCAAGCACAACTACGCCGTGGTGAACCAGCTGTTCGGCGACATCGTGAAAGTAACGCCCAGCTCGAAAGTAGTGGGAGACATGGCGCTGTTCATGACCTCCAACAACCTGACCGCGGCCGATGTGATGGACGAATCGCGCAACCTGGCCTTCCCCGCGTCCGTACAGGGCTTTTTCAAAGGCGAGATCGGCCAGCCTTACGGCGGCTTCCCGAAACAGCTGCAAAAGATCGTGCTGAAAGGGCAGGAGCCTTTGAACGGCAAGCCTAACGCGCATCTCGCGCCGGTGGACTTTGACAGCGATTTTGCGGCCTTCCGGCTGAAGTACCCGCTGGCGGAGTTCCTCGATTACCTCAGCTATCACATGTTCCCGAAAGTGTTCGAGGACTATTACCAGCACGCCCAGATATACGGCAACGTGGAAGCCATTCCCACGCCGGCGTTCTTCTACGGGCTGAAGCTGGGAGAGGAGATACTGATCACCTTGGGCAAAGGCAAGACCATCATCGTCAAACTGCTGTTCGTAATGCCCGCGGACGAAAGCGGCATGCGCACGGTAGTGTTCGAGCTGAACGGTTACGCCCGCCGCGTGCAGGTGCGCGACCGCTCGGTGAAAAGCGAGGTGCCGTCCAATAAAAAAGTAAGCAATCCCGTGCAGGAAATAGGCGCGCCGCTGCAGGGCAAGCTGTCGAAGATACTGGTGAAACCCGGTGACAGCATCAATGCCAACACGCCGCTGTTCATTATCGAGGCCATGAAGATGGAAACAACGGTAACGGCTACACGCGATACGAAAGTAAAATCGGTGGCGCTTCGCGAAGGCACCATGGTGCAGCAGGACGACCTGGTGGTGGAGCTGGAATAAAATAACAGATGTTTGATATGGAGCGGCCCTGCCTTGTGCGGGGCCGTTTTGTTTTTCGGCAGCCCTATCCATAACGCAAAAAAAGGCCGGCCAAAAGGCCAGCCTTCATATTGCATGTCGTAAAAAACTGCGTTAAAAAAAACAGCCGGGGTTGGCCGCTTAGAATTTCTCCAGCCCGCTGAAGAAAAAGTTGCCTTCGATCGCGGCGTTCTCGTCGGAGTCGGAGCCGTGAACGGCGTTGCGGCCGATGGATTCGGCGTAGATCTTGCGGATAGTGCCTTCTTCGGCCTGCGCGGGATTGGTGGCGCCGATCAGCTTGCGGAAGTCTTCCACGGCATTGTCCTTCTCGAGGATGGCGGCAACGATGTGGCCGCTGCTCATAAATTCAACGAGTTCACCGTAAAAAGGCCTTTCCTTATGCACCGCGTAAAATTCGCCGGCTTTGTCGGCGCTCAGGCGGGTCAGTTTCATGGCTACGATCCGGAAACCTGCCGCGCAGATCTTGTCCAGGATGCCGCCGATATGCCCGTTCTGCACTGCGTCGGGCTTGATCATGGTAAATGTTCTGTTGCTCATATTGTGAATTGGTCGTTACAGGGTGAAAAACCGTATTGCGGCGCAAAAGTAATCAGTTTTTGTTTACCCGTAAAAAATTTTGAAATTCTGCCTCAAATGAAGAACTTCGCACTTCGTTTGCATGAACGAAACCAGGTAGTTGCACAACGCCTTGTACATTAAAATATTACAGTTTAGGAATGAAGCCGATCGAAGAAATTAAGCCGCTGCTGGACAGTCCAAAGAAAGTGGTGGTAACAATGCATCAGAAACCCGATGCTGACGCAATGGGCTCTTCGCTCGCCATGTACCACGACCTGCGGCGCACAGGGCACGATGTGACCGTTATTTCCCCCACCAATTTCCCGGAGTTCCTCAAATGGATGCCCGGCAGCGAAGCGGTGCTGGATTTTGAATCGGCGCAGGAAAAGTCCCTCAAAGCCCTGGAAGGCGTCGAGATCCTGTTCTGCCTGGATTTCATCAACATGGGCCGCACCAAGAACATGCAGCCGCAGCTCGAGAAGCTGCAATGCGTGAAAGTGCTGGTGGACCATCACCTGGAGCCGGCGCCGGAATTCGATTACGGCGTCAGCGACACTACCGCCGCATCTACCGCGCTGCTCGTGTACGAGTTCATCTACCGCCTCGGGGACGAGCATTTTATCGACAACGACATTGCCCAGTGCGTATACGCCGGCACGATGACGGACACCGGATCGTTCCGCTTTGCGTCCACTTCCGCCCGCGTGCACCGCATGGTGGCCGACCTGCTGGAAAGAGGGCTGGAGCACGAATACATCCACCAGGCGATCTATGACAATTTCCTGGAGAACCGCCTGCGTTTCATCGGCCACAGCCTGCTGAACCGCATGGAGGTGTTCTACGAAACCAATACCGCCATCATGGCGATCCCGTACAGCGACCTCAAGCGGTTCGACCTGCAAACGGGGGATACCGAGGGGCTGGTAAATTTTCTTTTATCCATCCAGGGCATTAAATTAGCGGCGCTGATCATCGACCGGAACAGCGAGGTAAAGCTCTCTTTCCGGTCCAAAGGCAACTTTGACGTGAACACCTTCGCGCGGAAATATTTCGACGGGGGCGGGCATTTTAACGCTTCCGGGGGCCGCAGCACCGATTCCCTCGAAAAAACCGTGCAGCGCTTCCTGAAAGCGATGCATGAAAATGAGGAATTGTTGCAGTAAATGTGTTAATATTATACCCGGCATATAAATGAATGAGGCCTATTGGCCTCATTTGCCGTAAAAGGTCGAAAAAAACGAAGAGACGAAAGTCCCGTTTGTACATAGAAAAACAAATAACAAAATGAAAAAGAACAACCTGTTACTTGCTGCATCACTGGGAGCCCTGGCATTGGCCAGCTGTGGTAAAAGCGGCCCGAAAAAAACGCCGGGCGGTATTGACTTTACGATCGAAAAAGCCGGGAATGGAGAGAAGCTGAAAGTGGGTGACACCATCCTCGTTCACTTTACTTCCTACCTGAACGATTCCATGCTGATGAGCTCCCACCAGCAGCAAAGCAGCCCGCTGCCGCTGGAGATCAAACCCTCCATGGACAAATACGACCTGATGGACGGTTTCGCCATGCTCACCGAAGGTGACAGCGCCGTATTCGTAATGCCCGTGGATTCCATGCCGCAAATGCCTCCCATGGCTAAAAAAGGCGACGTGATGAAAGTGGCTTTTGTTGTTGAGACCAAATACTCCGCGGCCAAACAGAACGCGAAAGAAGAAAAAGAGATCGCCGAATACGTGAAGAAAAATAACCTGAACACCACCAAATCTCCCAAAGGCGTATACATCGCCGTTACCCAGGAAGGTACCGGTGAGCAGGCAAAAGCAGGCGACGAAGTGACCGTGAACTACACCGGCAAACTGCTGGACGGCACCAAGTTCGACTCCAACGTGGATTCAACGATCCGCCCCGGCATGCCGCTGGAGCCGCTGAAATTCAACGTTGGCGAAGGCCGCGTGATCCCCGGATGGGACGATGCGCTCGCCCAGTTGAAAAAAGGCGCCAAAGCCACGCTGGTGATCCCGTCTTCGCTGGCTTACGGCCTGCAAGGTTCCGGCCCGATCATCAAACCCAACAGCATCCTCGTGTTCGACGTTGAGCTGCTGGACGTGAAACCCGGTGCTTCCGCAGCTGCGCCGGCTCCCGCCAAGTAATCTGTGAATGAATCATTATAATAAATGCCGGCCTGTTATGGGCCGGCATTTTTTTATAAAAACTTCCGCCGGGTACGTTCATCCGGCACCATACACGCATCTTTTTTCCCGAACCATTTGTAACGGCGGCGCGCCACGAAATTGTAGACCATATCGCGCAGAAAACGCGGCACGATGATGAATACGTACAGCATGTTCAGCGGAAAACCCAGCCCCCGCGCTACTTTCAGCGCAGCAGTGCTTCTTTCGTAAGCCTGCCCGTTCTCCACCAGGATGAACGTGTTCAGCGCATCGGGGTTCAATCCGTATTCAGCCTGTAAAGCCCTGCCCGCCGCGGATTGCAGCGGCGCGAAACGGAAACGGTCCCGCTTGTCGTGCCTGATCACGAAGTTCACGGTAGCATTGCAGAAGTTGCAAACGCCGTCGAACAATATGACCGCCTGCGCCATTAATGGATACCGGTGTAGTTATGCGGCGTGATGGCTTTCAGCTCCTTTTTCAGCGCGGCGCTGATCTTCAGCCCGTCGATGAACTTGTGCATGGTTTTCTGCGTGATCTGCTCGCCGCCGCGCGTGAGCTCTTTGAGCGCTTCGTAAGGCTGCGGGTAATTCTCGCGGCGCAGCACGGTCTGGATCGCTTCGGCCACTACCGCCCAGTTGTGCTCGAGGTCTTCGTGCAGCTTGGCGGCGTTGAGGATGAGCTTGTTCAGCCCTTTGTCGAGGCTCTTGAACGCCAGCAGCGTATGCGCAAAAGGCACGCCCACGTTGCGCAGCACGGTGGAGTCCGTCAGGTCGCGCTGCAGGCGGCTGATGGGCAGCTTGGCGCTCAGGTGCTCGAAAATCGCGTTCGCCAGGCCGAGGTTGCCTTCGGCGTTCTCGAAATCGATGGGGTTTACTTTATGCGGCATCGCGGAGGAGCCGACCTCGTTCTTTTTGATCTTTTGCTTGAAGTAGTCCATGGAAATGTACGTCCACACGTCGCGCGCAAAATCCACGAGGATGTTGTTCACTCTTTTCAGCGTGTCGAACTGCGCGGCGATGTTGTCGTAATGCTCGATCTGCGTGGTAAAGCGCATGCGCTGCAGGCCCAGCACGTTGTTCACGAACTTGTTGCCGAACTTTTCCCAGTTGATGCCGGGGAAGGCCACATGATGCGCGTTGAAGTTGCCCGTGGCGCCGCCGAACTTGGCCGCGAAGGGAATGTCGCCGAGCAGCTTCACCTGTCCTTCCAGCCTTTCTACGAACACCTGCACCTCTTTACCGAGGCGGGTAGGGGAAGCGGGCTGGCCGTGCGTGCGCGCCAGCATCGGGATGTCTTTCCACTCTTTGGCGAGCTTTTTCAGGTGAAGGATGAGGTTGGAAACGGCGGGGAGGTAAACATGCTCCACGGCTTCTTTCCAGAGCAGGGGCGTGGCGGTATTGTTCACGTCCTGCGAGGTGAGGCCGAAATGCACCCATTCCAGCTTGTCTTCCAGCCCGAGGGTTTTCAGCTCGTTCTTCAGGAAATATTCCACGGCTTTTACGTCGTGGTTCGTGATCTTCTCCGTGTCCTTCACCAGCTGGGCGTTCTCCACGGAAAATTCCTGGTAGATCTTGCGCAGGGCGGGCACTTTGGCCTTGGGAAGGGAAAAAAGTTTCTGTTCAGACAGGGCAATGAAATATTCCACCTCCACCTGTACACGGTAACGAATCAACGCGAACTCGGAAAAATAGGGAGCCAGTTCTTCCAGTTGACCCCTGTAACGCCCGTCTACCGGGGAAATAGCAGTTAAAGCTTGTAATTGCATCATGTATTGATTATCCTGTCAAATAAAATTCCTGTAAATTAGCAGGCTCAAAATTACAGAAATTGGAACGGAAAGTAAAAGTAGCGGCAGTCAGTTATCTGAATACGAAGCCTTTGTTGTACGGATTTAAGGACCATAAAGTGCTCCGGTCAATGGAATTGTCGGTGGATTACCCTTCGAAGATCGCGCAGCAGCTGATCGACGGGGAAGTGGACGTGGCGCTGGTGCCGGTGGCCATCATACCAAAATTAAAAGAGCATCATATCATCTCCGATTTTTGTATCGGCGCGGAAGGCCCGGTGGCCTCGGTCTGTCTTTTCAGCGACGTGCCTTTGCAGGAGATCAAACGCATTTACCTCGATTACCAGAGCCGCACCTCCGTGGCGCTGCTGAAGCTGCTGGTGCGCGAGCACTGGAAGCTGAACGTGGAGCTGGTGGAAACCAGCGGCGGTTACGAACATCTTATCAAAGGAACGGATGCCGGCCTCGTGATCGGCGACCGCGCGTTGAAACAGCGCCGTGTTTCACCTTACATCTACGACCTCGCGGAAACCTGGATGCGGTTCACCAGCCTCCCGTTCGTGTTCGCCGCATGGATCAGCAACCGGCCTTTGCCCGTGGAGTTCATCCAGCTTTTCAACGACGCGAACAGCATCGGGCTCAATAGCCTGCCGACCGTCGTGGCGGAGAACAGCAGCCCGGATTATGACCTTACAGTTTATTTTACACAAAATATCAGCTACCCGCTAACGCCCGCCAAGCGGCAGGGTTTGCAGCGTTTCCTCTCGTACCTCCAGTAAAATGCCGGGGCTTTTGCGTAACTTACCATACTAAATCCCGGTAGTATGAAAATCGCTATCCTCGGATCAGGCGAAACGGGTCTTACGCTTGCGGAAGGCTTTGGCCGCCTTGGGCATGCCGTCATGATCGGCACGCGCCACACCGGCAAACCTTCGCTGGGGCCGTGGCGGCAGGAACACAAGAACATCGGCGCCGCGTCTTACTCCGAAGCGGCGGCTTTCGGTGAGGCGATCTTCCTCTGCACGCACTGGCAGGGCACCAAGGAAGCCGTCGAGATGGCGGGCATCTGGAATTTCAAAAAAAAGATACTGGTAGACGTGACCAATCCCCTCGACGGGAAAGGCCCCGATAAAAAGGGCCGGCTCAACCTTGCGCCCGGCGGGCATAGCGCTTCCGGCGGGGAGCAGGTGCAGGCCTGGCTGCAGGACACGCTGGTGGTGAAAGCCCTCAATTCTGCGGGCAGCCGCATGATGGTGAACCCTTCCTTTGAAGAGGGCCGCCCCGCGATGTTCATCGCCGGGAACGACGATCTCGCCAAGCTCGCGGTGACCGACCTGCTGGGCCAGCTCGGCTGGAAGGACGTTATCGATACGGGCGGGATCGAAATGAGCCGGCATCTTGAATCGTTGTATGTGATCTGGTTCGCTTACGGGTTCCGGAACAGCAGCTGGGGGCATGCGTTCGGTTTTTTGAGGAAGTGAACGGGATAAATGGCAATGGGCGTTTTTTGCGCAGCCAATGGCGGAAATTGCGTGCCGCGGGCCCCGCCACATTCATGGAATGATAATTGCAAAGGCAAGGATATAATAATATTGTTTAACCTTAAAACCATTGATTATGTTACGCTGGGCAGTTATTTTCCTCATTATCGCCATCGTCGCGGCCGTATTTGGTTTTGGCGGAATTGCCGCAGGCGCGGTTTCCATCGCAAAGATCCTCTTTTTCATTTTTATCGTGCTGTTCCTTATTTCCCTGATCGCGGGGCTGATGCGGCGGTAGGCATCCGTCCGCTTACAAGGGAGGCGGCTTCAAATGTGCCTGTAGTCATCAAGTGCGCCAGTCAGCGGCCCGCTCAATCCTCCTGCATCGAAATCAGCTGGATCACTTCCGGATTGTCCGCAAAGGCCGCGCGGAGCCTGTCCCCGTGCGTATCCGTGATGAACACCTGCCCGTAATCCGGTCCCTGCACAAGCGAAATGAGCCTTGTAACCCTTTCCTGGTCGAGCTTTTCGAACACATCGTCCAGCAGCAGGATGGGAGGGAACTGCTTATGCGCGCGGATCGCCTCGTACTGCGCCAGCTTGAGCGCGAACAAAAAGCTCTTGCGCTGGCCCTGCGAGGCGCTCGTTTTCATGGGATGCTCGTCCAGCAGGAACAGCAGGTCGTCGCGGTGAATGCCCTGCGTGGTGCGCTGCAGCTGTTTGTCGCGCAGGCGGCTGGCCGCCAGCAACGCGCCCAGGGGCTGTTCCAGCAGCTGGCTCTGGTAGCGGAAAGCCACCGTTTCATGTTTGCCGGCAAGGTAATCGTAGCGGTCCTGCACTTTCGTGATAAAGGTTTCGAGGAACTGTTTACGGGCTTTGAACACGGGCGCCCCATGTTGTACCAGTTGTTCATCAAAAACGTCCAGCAGCGGGTCGGGGGAGTGCGTCATCGTGGGCATGGCCTTCAACAGGCTGTTGCGCTGCTGCAAAATCTTGTGGTAAGCGATCAGGTGGTCGAGATAGCCGGGGAGGAGCTGTGAAAGCAGCGCGTCCAGCCACTTGCGGCGGTCTTCGCTGCCGCCGAGGATGATCTCCGCATCGTCCGGCGCGATCATCACGGCAGGGAACTGGCCGATGTGACGCGAAAATTTATCATACGATTCGTCGTTGAGCGCAATATCCTTTTTACCGTCCTTTACGGTGCATACGATCTTTTCTTCCTTCAAATGCCTTTGCAGGCTGGCTTCCAGCCTGAACCCGTTCATGGCGTACTGCACGTTCTGGTATTCAGAGGTGCTGAAATAACTTTTGGTAAAACAGAGATAATAAATGGCGTCCAGCAGGTTGGTCTTGCCCGAGCCGTTGCGCCCGGTAATGCCGACGATCCGGGAGGTGAAGCGGAAGCTGCGGAAAGCGTAATTCTTGAATTGGGTCAGTGATATTTTGGAAACGGAAAGCAATCCTGGAAGAATAATTTATATAATGAAGTAAAATTTTTAATAGATGGAGAAG
>CBINIO010000092.1:0-11167 GCA_966250725.1 uncultured Chitinophaga sp. | reverse complement strand
TGCCGGCGCTGCTGTTCTGCTTTTATTTTATGTACATGCTGTTCGGCAACATGTTCCTCAGCCTGCGCGAGCGTTACCCGGTGCTCGAAAAAATATACCGTTACGGCGCGGTGCTCACCGGCCTGCTGATCGTTACCTGCCTCGCGTTCATCGCCGCGGGCAACTTCCGCATACCGGCCAGGATATACACCTGGACGTATTTTATTACCCTGGTGCCGCTCGGCATTTCGTTTATCGCGCTGGCGCGGAGAACGCGGCATCACCCGCTGATCCGTTTTTTCCTGTTCGGTTCCATCAGCTTGTACCTGCTCACCATATGGGCGCTGCTCAACAATGCGGAGCCCGTACCGTTCACGCCCCTGCCCGAGCTGGTGGGGCCTTACAACGTGCTTGTGCTGGGCGTGCTGCTGCAGGCGCTGTTTTTCGCCGCCGGGCTCAGCTACCGAAACAAGCTGGTGCACCAGGAAAAAACAAAGACGCAGGAAATGCTCATCAAACAGCTCAACAAAAACAAGGAGCTGCAGCGCAAGCTCAACGAGCAGCTGGAAGAGCTGGTGAAAGAGCAGACCACCGAAATCCTCCGCAAAAAAATGGAGCTGGAAGAGCAGCGCAAGCTGCAGCTGGAGATCGAGTACAGCAAAAAGCTGGCGGAGATAGAGCTGAAGGCCATCCGCGCGCAGATCAATCCCCACTTCATCTTCAACTGTCTTAATTCCATCCAGCTGTTCGTGATGCAGCGCGATTACGAGCACGCGCAAAAATACCTGTCCGATTTTTCGTTCCTCATCCGCAAAACGCTCGATTTTTCACGCCGCAACTTTATCACGCTGGCCGACGAAATAACATACTTAAATACCTATCTTGGTCTTGAGAAGATGCGCTTCGAGCAGAAGATGAGCTACGAGATCGTCACAGACCCCTCCATCGCCACCGCCGAGCTGGAAGTGCCCGCCATGCTGCTGCAGCCATATGTCGAGAACGCCGTGAAACATGGCATGAATAATGAAGATCATCCCTCGGGCATGCTGCTGATCCGCTTTAACCTGCTGGCGGGCGATATGCTGGAATGTATGATCGAGGACAACGGCATCGGCATCGAGCGGTCGCGCGCGCTGCGCACCCTGCCCGGGCATCACCAGAGCCAGGGCATGGAGATCAGCCTCAACAGGGCAGAGTTGCTGAACAAAATGTATAACACAGGCATCCAGATAGAGATCATCGATAAATCAAAAAAACAGGCCAACGACAGCGGAACCGTTATCCGCGTGCTGATACCCCAGCTTTAACTGAATGCATCAATAATCAAATCATGTTATGATCCGCGCAGTAATCATAGACGACGAACGGAACAGCAGGGACATCATCTCCCTGATGCTGGACAAATATTGCCCCGAAATCGAAGCCGTTGCCGCAGCCGCCAATTGCAGGGAAGGCATCGAGCAGATACGCAAACACAAACCCCAGCTGGTATTCCTCGACCTCGAAATGCCCGACGGCACCGGTTTTGACGTGCTCGCAGGCGCGTACGACGCTTCTTTCGAAGCTATTTTTGTGACCGCTTTCGAGAAACGTTTTCTCCACACCATCCGTCTCAGCGAAGTGGAACTGATCCTCAAGCCGATCGACAAGGAAAGTCTTTTACAGGCCGTAAACGCCGTAACGGCGCGCATTCTCCGCCCCCGCCGCCACGAGCGGTACGACGTATTGCTCAGCAACTTCGGCAAGCCCGCCGGTGAAACGCGCCAGCTGGTGCTGCCCGCCGCCGAAGGGGACGAAGCGGTGGTGAGCGTGGGAGACATCTGCTACCTCGAAGGCCTCACCGAAAAAACCGTGTTCTATCTCGCGGACGGCACGGCGCTGCACAGCCCGCGGCCTTTCCGGTATTACGCGGAGCTGTTCGCCTCCATGCGTTTTTTCCAGGTGAACAATCACCAGATGGTGCAGGTGCCGCATATCCAGAAAATAGACCAGGAGGAGCACCGCCTCTGGCTGCGCAACAAAACCGTGCTGGAAGTAACGGAAAGGAGAAAAAAGGAGCTGTCCGCCATCTGGAAGCAGTACTAGAACAGCCAGCCCGCCAGCAGGCAGGCGATCACGATAAAAGGCGACGGCAGCCGGGAGAAATACAGCAAGGCCAGCGTGCTGAGCATGATGGCCCAGTTGTACCAGGTGCCGTTGATGGACGTGAAAAGGATGAACGTGGCCGCCCACATGATACCTACCACCACCGCGTTGATGCCTTCGAGCGCGCGGTAAATGATCACATGTTTTTTGAGATTGTTCCAGATCGGGAAAAAGAACAATACCAGCAGCATGCTCGGTAAAAAGATAGCGATGGGCGCCAGCAGGCAGCCGAGGAACTGGTACGCCGGGCCAAAGCTGCGCATCACCATGCCGCCCACGTAGGCCGACATGGAAAAGGTGGGCCCGGGCATGGCCCGCATAATGCCCGCGCCGGTAAGCAGCTCTTCCGCCGTCATGTACATGGACTTGGAGCGCTGCACGTACTGTTCCAGCATCATGGCGATGAGTATGTCGCCCCCGCCGAACACGAGGCTGCCGAAACGGTAGAAGTTCTCGAAAAGGTTGAACGGCCGCCGGGTGATCCAGTTATTGGTGCGCGCCAGCTCGGAGAAAATACCCGCCAGCACAAAGATGAGCGCAAACAGCCAGAGGTTGCCCCACTGGATCTTTTTTCTGGGCTCGTTGATATCGGGAATACGTTTGTCGCTGAAGTTGGAAATGATGCCGCCGAGGATGATCAGCGCGGGGAAGAGCCAGGGGGATTTGATGAACACCGCCGCCAGCAGCGACACGCCCATGATCGCCATCGTGGCGATGCTGCTGATGCTGATCTGGTAGGCGCGCAGGCCGCCGAAAGCCAGGAAGCCTACCGCCATGGGCTGCACGTATTTGAAGATGTCCACATGCAGCGCCCGCTTGTCCATAAACTGCAGCAGAAAGCTCAGCGAGCCCATCATGAGGCAGGCGGGCGCAATCCATATCGCCAGGGTGGCCACGGCCAGCGGCACGCCGCCTCTTTTGTAACCGATGAGGGTAAGGGTTTGGGAAGAAGATGCGCCGGGCAGCAGCTGGCAGAACGCATTGTATTCCATCAGCTCTTTTTCCGTAACGTCGCGGCGCTGCTGCACGAAGGTTTTCATCATCATCGCCAGGTGACCCTGCGGCCCCCCGAAAGCGGTGACGCTATGCAAGAAAACTGCCTTCAGAAATGAAATGTGACGTAAAAACACGGTATAAGTTTCGGCTGCCTTTGCTGAAAAATAATGAAAAAAATCAGCATTGGCAGGGCGAAGTTACTGATTACAGGGAACATAGCGGGCAAAGCCGGCCGGCGGGCATAAAAGTTGCAAAGGTTAATCTGGCAAAACATTCGCCTTCGTTTAGGCGTTTAAGAAAAAAGTCAGGTCAATTGCAGTTTATGAAACGGTATCTACTGGTCATTCTTCTCATCGTCAACGGCGCCGCCGCCCTCGCGCAATCCGATTACAACAGCAATGAATACTGGGCCAGGTTCGCCCTTCAGCCTCATAACCTCGAACCGCTAAAGCATAGCGACACCTGCGTGGTCTTTGTCACCAACCGCCACATCCACCCCCAAAGCACCCGTTTCGTGGACGAGTTCCTCGACACCAGCTCGCTCAAATACTTTTTCCTCGAAAAAATAGACGGCCAGTGGAACGTCTACCAGGAAAGCACCCTGCGGGAAGCCATGGAGCACCTGCCGCGGCGGAAAGACATCGTGGTGTACGCGGAAGGCATGGGCAAGATATTCACGTCCAACGTGGAGCGCGCACAGCTGATGAGCGGGCAGTATAACGTGAACGTGATCATGTTCGACTACGCCAGCATCAACAGCACTTACAAACCTTCCAAAAACTTCCGTTTCGCGCGCACGAACGCCAGGCTGTCCGCCGGGCAATATCTTTCGCTGCTGAAAGAGCTGAAGGAAGCGAAACAGCGCGGGGAAGCCTGGATCAGCGGTGTAAGGCTCACCACTTTCTACCACAGTATGGGCAATATTATCCTCGAACAAATGATGCGGCATCAGCAGACCGGCAGCATCAACGATACGCCGTTCGTGGACAACCTGGTGATCAACGCCGCCTGCGTGCCGTCCAAACATCATGCGGAGTGGGTGGAAAAGATCCGCTTCGCCAAACAGGTGTACGTGCATTACAACCGCCACGACCTGCAATTAAAAGGCGCGCACCTGCTCACTTTCCGCAAGCAGCTCGGCGAAAAAAGCAACAAAAAGAAACGCGCTGAAAACGCCGTCTATGTCGGGTTCCAGGACATGGTGGGACGGCAGCACAGCTACTTTATGAACTTCCCGTACAACGAGTTCAGGCTCTCACCGGCCATGGTGGCCTATTTCTCACGCCTGTTCAACGGCAAGGGCATTTCGCGGAACGAAGCGACGGCGTTGCTGGCCACGCAGCAGCCGGGGAATGTGAGGATGTAGGTTATTTTTTCAACCCGATCTCTCTCAATCTTTCATCAAGATATTCTCCCGCCGTGATCGGCGCGAACTCCGCCGGGTGCTGCTTGTCCACGCAGCCTTCGAGGCAGGTGAGGTCCATGTTCGATTTAGGGTGAAGAAAAAACGGGATGGAATAACGCGAGGTGTTCCACATTTCGCGGGGCGGGTTCACCACGCGGTGGGTAGTGGATTTTAAACGGTTATTGGTAAGCCTTTGCAGCATATCGCCCACGTTCACCACGATCTGTTCGGGCAGCGAAGTAACCGGCACCCAGTCGCCTTTTTTGTCGAGTATCTGCAAACCGTCCGCGGAGGCACCTACCAGCAGGGTGATGAGATTGATGTCCTCGTGCTGCTCCGCCCTGATGGCCGACTTTGGCTCCTGCGTAATGGGCGGGTAATGTATGGCGCGAAGAATGGAATTGCCGTTGTGGATCTTGCCGTCGAAATAATGTTCGTCCAGCCCGAGATAAATGGCGATGGCCTGCAGCAGCGCTTTGCCCGACCTTTCGAAGGCGCGGTACGCTTTGAAGAACGTGGGCGTAAACTCCGGCACTTCCTTCACCTGCACGTTCTCCGGGTATTCGGATCTCACGGGATCGTCGTCTTCCACGCTCTGGCCGAACTGGAAAAACTCTTTCAGGTCGGGCGCGTCGAAGCCTTTGGCATGCTCCTTTCCGAAGGAAGTGTACCCGCGCTGGCCGGCCAGCTCCGGTATCTCGTATTTATTTTTCACGTTTGCGGGCTGCGCAAAAAATTCCTGCACGTATTTGTAGAGGCTGGCTATAAGGTCCGCGGGGATACCGTGGTTCCTCACGGCCACGAAACCGACATCTTCATAAGCCTTGCCAAGCTGCTGAACGAATGCCGCCTTGCGAGCGGCGTCGCCGGAGGTGAAATCCGCCAGGTCAACGGAGGGGATGGAATTAACGGTTGCCATAATCAATATCGTTTTGGGATACTAAGTTAAGGCAAATTCACCTGCGCCCGCGCGCTTATTCGGCCAGCATTTTTTCTTCTTCGTCCGTAATGTTCACCACCGCGTAACGCGCCACCCGGTTGATCTTCATTTCGTCGAGCGCGTCCACCATATTGCGGTAGCTGCCGCCGTCCGCCACTTTGATCATCACCACCAGCTCGTCCGCGTCGCCGTATGCCTGCGCTACGCGGCGCTGTTTGTCGCGTATCACGTTGCCGATGCCGTTCTCGAAAGAAAAGTCGCTGCGGCGCAAGGGTCCGCCCTGCGCGTCGGGCTGCAGGCCTTCGTACCAGGCCACGCGGTTGTTCCCGTCCACCAGCAGCGTGAGGGACTTGCTTTCGGCCACGGCCGCAGGATCGCCGTCGGCGGGCATTACAAGCGGCAGCGCTTTGGGTTTGGACATCGTGGTGGTCAGCATAAAAAAGGTGATGAGCAGGAAGCCGAGGTCTACCATCGGCGTCATATCCACGCGGGTGGACAGTTTTTTACTGCGCATGCCGCCGCGCCGGCGGCCGTTGTCGGGGGAAGCGTTCATTTCAGCCATGTTGCAAAGGTTTTAAGGTGAAAGGGAATAACGGCGGCGGGCGCGAAAACCCGCTGCCTGTAGTTAACACACACTGTATTGTTTTTGCTCAATTATCTGTTAGATGCAGGGAACGACGGTTTCCATAAGTGATGCGCGAAAAAAGAAAAGGCCGGCGCAACGGCCGGCCTTCGTATATCCATACAAGTGGGACTATCAAAACTCTGCGCTCTTGGGCGTGCGCGGGAAAGGGATCACGTCGCGGATGTTGGTCATGCCGGTCACGAACAGCACGAGGCGTTCGAAGCCCAGTCCGAAACCCGCGTGGGGCGCGGTGCCAAAGCGGCGCGTATCCAGGTACCAGTATAATTCCTCTACCGGTATGTTCAGCTCGTTCATCCTTTTCACCAGCTTGTCGTAGCTCTCCTCACGCTGGCTGCCGCCCACGATCTCGCCGATGCCGGGGAACAGGATGTCCATGGCGCGAACGGTTTTGCCGTCGTCGTTCTGCTTCATGTAGAACGATTTGATGGCGGCGGGGTAGTCGGTGAGGATCACGGGTTTCTGGAAATGTTTTTCCACGAGGTACCGTTCGTGCTCGCTCTGCAGGTCCGTGCCCCAGTCGTTCACGGGGAACTGGAACTTTTTGTTCTTGTTCGGCTTGCTGTTGCGCAGGATGTCGATGGCCTCGGTATAGGTGATGCGCACGAACTCGTTGTTCAGCACGAATTCCAGCTTTTCGATCAGGCCCATCGGGCTGCGTTCCGCCTGCGGTTTTGATTTCTCTTCGTCGGCCAGGCGCTGCGCGAGGAAGTCGAGGTCTTCGCGGTTGTTGTCCAGCGCGTAGCGGATCACGTATTTGATGAACTCCTCGGCCAGGTCCATATTGTCTTTTAGCTCATAGAACGCCATTTCCGGCTCTATCATCCAGAACTCCGCGAGGTGGCGGGCGGTGTTCGAATTTTCCGCCCTGAAAGTGGGGCCGAAAGTGTAGATGTCGCCAAAGGCCATGGCGCCCAGCTCGCCTTCCAGCTGACCGGATACGGTGAGGTTGGTGGAGCGGCCGAAAAAATCTTCTTTATAATCGATCGCGCCTTTTTCATCGAGCGGCGGGTTTTTCATGTCCAGCGTGGTAACGCGGAACATTTCGCCGGCGCCTTCCGTGTCGGACGCGGTGATGATGGGCGTGTGCAGGTATACGAAGCCTTTGTCGTTGAAAAATTTGTGGACCGCGAAAGCCAGTGCGTGGCGGAGGCGGAACACGGCGCCGAAGGTATTGGTGCGGAAGCGCAGGTGGGCGATCTCACGCATAAATTCCAGGCTTTGTTTCTGCGGCTGGATGGGATATACTTCCGCGTCGCAGTCGCCGAGTATTTCCAGGCTGGCCGTTTTCAGCTCCACCTTCTGGCCCTTGCCGAGGGAAGGAACGATCTGGCCGGTAACGGAAATGGCCGCTCCGCGGGTGATGCGGCGGAAAATGGCAGGGTCCGTGTCCGCCTCGTTCACCACTACCTGGAGGTTATTATTGGTAGAGCCATCGTTCAACGCTATAAATTGGTTATTGCGGAAGGTACGTACCCATCCTTTCACCGTTACTTCATAGTTTACGCTGTCGCTAAGCAAAATCTGCCTGATCTTTACTCTTTGGCTCATGATAAATGACATTTTTAAATTGAGCTGCAAAAATAGAAAAACCGCCGCATATTTGGCCGGGAATTTGCGCTGGCAACGGGTGCTGAGAGAGGGCAGGAACGGGGCTTAGGCTTTAAGATTTTTCGCTATACATTAGACCGGGCGTGTCAATATTTTTTTGGAGATTAGCAAAACTTGTTTTAATCTTGTATTTACAATCTGTCTGATAAGTTCACTTTTTGCCACCTCATCAGCAGTCCTTAACTCAAATCGATCCCTATCAATTTAACGATCAAAGTTTTATTATTGACTCAAAACAATTATTTGTTAATTGGTGACATTGGTATGCAGTGGTACCCACCTTTCGACACTTTCTAAAATTTGACAAACGCAGATGATGTACGACATCTTACAACTGAACGACATGCTCGTTCCTGAGCTGCTTGATATTGCAGAAAAGCTGGACATTCCGAATTCAAAAAAACTGGACAAGCAAGCATTAATTTATAAAATACTCGATAAACAAGCGGTTATAGCGTCGGAGGAGCAGCAGGGAAACGGAGACGAAAAGAAAACACGAAAACGAAAGCCCGTCTCGAAAAAAGAAGAAGCCGCACCAGCAAAAGCCCCAGCCGCAACTGAAGAACCTACTCCCGCTGAAGACAAACCCGCCGCAAAAAAAGGACGCAAACCCGCCGCCGCCGCAAAAGTTTCCAAACCAGAAGAAGAAGAAAAAGTTCAGGCAGCTCCGCAGCCCAAACGCAAGATCGATCTGGACATCGATATACCTTCGCTTACATTCGACGACGACGAGGACATCGTATTGCCCGCGCTTACCGAAGAAGAAGAGGAGATCGCGCTGCCCGAAGCGGAAGAGGAGGAAGACGACTTTGTGACCGTGCCCGAGCCGGTAGCACAGCCCAAAGCCCAGCAGGGCGGGCATAAATACCCGAAAAAAGAACCCGTGTTCAATATAGAGTTCGACGGTGTGATACTGAGCGAAGGCGTGCTGGAAATGATGCCCGACGGCTACGGTTTCCTGCGCAGCTCCGATTACAACTACCTCAGCTCTCCCGATGATATTTACGTTTCGCCCTCGCAGATAAAACTGTTCGGTCTCAAAACCGGCGATACCGTGCGCGGCTCCGTTCGCCCGCCGAAAGAAGGCGAGAAATATTTCGCATTGCTGAAAGTGGAAAGCATCAACGGTAAATCCCCCGAAGAAGTGCGCGACCGCGTGCCTTTCGATTACCTCACGCCGCTGTTCCCTTTCGAAAAGCTGACGCTTACCACCACGTCCAACAACTACTCCACCCGCATCATGGACATGTTCACGCCTATCGGTAAAGGCCAGCGCGGCCTCATCGTTGCGCAGCCGAAAGTAGGTAAGACCATGCTGCTGAAAGAAGTGGCCAACGCCATCGCTACCAACCATCCCGAGATCTATCTCATGGTAGTGCTGATCGACGAACGCCCCGAGGAGGTGACCGATATGGAGCGTTCCGTAAAAGCGGAAGTGATCGCTTCCACCTTCGACGAGCCCGCGGAAAAACACGTAAAAGTATCAGCCATCGCTTTGCAGAAAGCAAAACGCCTGGTGGAATGCGGTCACGACGTAGTGATCCTGCTCGACTCCATTACCCGCCTGGCGCGCGCGCACAATACCGTCGCGCCCGCTTCCGGCAAAGTATTGAGCGGCGGCGTGGAAGCCAACGCCATGCAGAAGCCTAAACAGTTCTTCGGCGCCGCGCGCAAGATCGAGAACGGCGGTTCGCTGACCATTCTCGCCACCGCGCTGATAGATACCGGCTCCAAAATGGACGAGGTGATCTTCGAGGAATTTAAAGGTACGGGCAACATGGAGCTGGCGCTGGACCGCAGGCTGGCCAACCGCCGCATCTTCCCGGCCATCGACGTTACCGCCTCCTCAACCCGCCGCGACGACCTGCTGCTGGAAAAAGAAATGCTGCAGCGCATTTATATCCTGCGCAATCACCTGGCGGACATGAACACGGAGGAAACGATGAACTTCATGCTGCAGCACATGCGCGGCACCCGCAACAACGAAGAGTTCCTGGTCACGATGAACAGGTAAGCATATTGAGATGTATATGTAGAAAAACAAAAAGGCCCCGGCATCGGGGCTTTTTTATTGCTCAAAAAGAAAGGCCCCGCGGAGGGCCTTTCCATCAAGTGTTATCTGTGAGGGTATGCTATGGTTATATCCATCATATGCTGCGGCGCGGCGGCCATCGGCCCGTGCGGCGGTGTTGGCGGCCTCGGGGGTTCCGGCGGGCGTTCGCCCGGCGGGTGCGGCGGGCGCGGCGGATGAGGCGGGCGTGGTACCGCGCAACTTGCCGCCAACATTATCATCCCTGCTACCGCGCTTTTTATGATCCATGCCTTTTTCATATCGCTTTATTTTATGGTTCAATGGTGCTTTTTCTGTTGCCCGGGCGCAAAAGGTTTGGCAGATTTAGTGCCGTACATTTTCTTCGCCTGGCCCGGCGGTATCCTGTGCCCGTTAGCATCATGATACACGGTGCAGCTGCCCAGCAGCAATGCGGAGGCCAGTAAAAAAAGCAGGTGTGCCCGGTTGTTTTTCATGTTTATCATTTTTCTTTCCCTTAACCTTTACCAAAACTTTGCCAAACTCGGCAAATAACAATAAGGGCACTGTCTTTCAATGACAATGCCCTTATAAAAAACGCTAATATCAAAAAATTAGAACAGGAAGGAAACGCCTACCTGGAACTCTTTGGTAAAGTCAAAGCTGAATGAGCTGTTGGTAGTTTCAGCGTCGGTCGCTTCGTCGGTGCTTTTGGTGTTGTTATAGTTAAGACCGCCGAATACGCCTTCGAGCACGAGACGTTTGCTCACGAAATAGCTGATACCGGGAACGATGTTCGCGTCGATGCCGGTGAGTGAAGAAACTTTGGTGTCGTTCACCTTAGTGGAACCAAAACCGTAAGCCACGTTCGCTTCGCCGAACAGCGCTACTTTTTCGCCCAGCATGTGGTAGTTGCGCACAAAAATGCCCGGTGCGATCAGGTTGATCTTTGATTCGTCGTTGGGTTCAACGGTTTTGTCTTTTGTATTGGAAAACTTGCTGCCCACGAACACACCTACCATCCATTTGTCGCTCAGCGCGTAGCCGGCTTTGGGGCTGATGCTGAACTCGGTAGTAGTAGTTTTGCCGTCCACACCGTCCTGTTTTTCTGAATTGGTGCTGATACCCACGTTACCGCCAACCAGCACATCGCCTTTTTTTACCTGTGCATTAGCAAACTGGAGTCCGAAGAGGCCTAACGCGGCCACAATGATCATCTTTTTCATCTGTCGTACAATTTTTAGTTTAATATGTCAATAATTGATGAGCCAAAAATTTTGTCGCCCGTTCCTAGAAAAGGAATGCCACTCCCAGCGAGAACTCTTCCGCAAAGCTGAAGCGGAACGCGTTGGTGCTGCCCTTTTCGTCGACGGATATGTTCTCATATTCTGAATGAGCGTAGGTAAGCCCGCCAAACTC
>CBINIO010000091.1:0-11197 GCA_966250725.1 uncultured Chitinophaga sp. | reverse complement strand
TTTTAAGGAGAATGGGTTTGGGATTGGTTTTTTGCGCGTTGAGGGTTTGCAGGTGATGCAGCAGCTGCCTGAGCGGCTCTTTTTCCTGCAGCGCGCGGAGGCCGGGGGTATTGGGCGAGCTGACGTTCACCACGAAATAATCCACCCCGTCGAACAATGCATGGAAACACTTTTCGTAATCGCCGATGGCGTCCTCGTTGGGCGTGAGTTTGTTCTTCCCGATATTGCCGCCCACGATGATGCCGGAGCGGCGGTTCTGCAATCTTTTCGCGGCGGCGCGCACGCCTTCGTTGTTAAAGCCCATGCGGTTGATGAGCGCGCCGTCTTCCGGCAGGCGGAACAGCCTCGGCTGATCGTTGCCCGGCTGCGGCAGCGGGGTGAGCGTGCCTATTTCAACAAAACCGAAGCCGAGATGCGCCAGCTCGTCGATATACCGCGCGTCTTTGTCGAAGCCCGCGGCAAGACCGACGGGATTGGCGAACGTGAGCCCCCAGAGTTTGCGTTCCAGCCCGGTGTTCCTGGGCTGGCAGAACGCGTCCATCACGTTCTTCCCGAACGGCAGTGCATTCACGACCTTCAGTCCCCGCATCACCGTGTGGTGAATGCTTTCGGGAGGGAAGCGGAAAAGTATTTTTTTGATAAAACCGTACATGTACGCGCAAAGATATAAAATTGCCACTCACCATTCCCTATTTGGTTAATCAGCCGTAGCCGCCTAATTTTGCCCGGTTATACGATATGTTGGACCTCCAGGCATTTGAACGGCTCTTCCGCGAGCATCATGCGCATTGCCTTGCTTTCGCCATTCATTATACGGGAGACCCTTATGAAGCGGAAGAAGTAGTGCAGCTTGTTTTTTCCCAGCTTTGGGAAAAACGGGCCGGCATCCTGATCAACGGTTCCGAAAGGTCTTATCTTTTTACCGCCATCCGCAACACCGCCATCAGCCAGTGGCGCAAGCAGAGCGTGCGTGCGGAAAAGGAATTTTCCTTCGGGCAGATGCAGGAACGTTCGGTGCATTTGTCCGTGCAGGCGAGGGAGCTGGAGCAGAAGCTGCATGTGGCGCTGGAGAAGCTGCCGGGGCGCTGCCGCGAGGTATTTTTGCTGAGCAGGAAGGAGCAGCTCAAATACGCGGAGATCGCGGCGGTGATGGATATTTCCGTTAAAACCGTTGAAAATCAGATGGGTAAGGCGCTCAAAATACTTCACCGGGAGCTGCGCGAGTACCTGAACCTGTTTTTTTTATAAAAAGAATATAGGGGGAAAACGTTCCCGGGCGCGTCTTTTCCCCGTACCGACAACTTACGGCTGTTCATGAGCAATTTGTTACCAGATGAGGCTTTGTACTCCCTGCTGTGCAAATACCTGCTGAACGAGGCGGACGACGTCTCGAGGCAATGGGTGGATGCATGGAGGAAGGAAGCGCCCGCCAACGAGGAAGCGCTCTCCGCCATCCGCCGGATGCTGGAAGTGCGGCACCCGGTGGCGGCGTACCCTGGGCTCAGTACGGACGAAAGCTGGGAGAGGTTGAAGGCTGTTATTTCCGGTGGGGGACGAGGTGTGGAGGAAGAGCGCGAACGATCTGCGGCGGAAGAAGATGGACGGTTGGTGGGGGAAAAACGCGAACGATCTGCGGGAAAAGAACCTGAACGGCTGGTAAAGAGCGAACACGGGTTTTCCGCAAAGGAAGAACAACCCGTGAAGCCGGAAAAATCCGTGATCCAGCTCCGCCGCAATTACCGCTGGCTGACGATCGCCGCGGTGCTGGTGCTGGCGCTCGGCCTTACCTGGGTATTGCTGCCGGTGAAACAGGCGCCGCAGGTATTCGCCGGCGCACAGCGCGCCACCCTGCCTGACGGCAGCAGCGTGCAATTGTTCGACGGCGCGGAAATGAAGCTCGCCGCCGGTTTTGGCAAAAAAGAACGCCGTGTTGAATTTTCCGGCAAAGGCGCTTTTGATATTCAACCGGATGCGGGCGCACCGTTCGTCATTTTGCTCGGCCGCACCGAAATAAAAGTGCTCGGCACCCGTTTTACCGTCAGCTATGCCGAGGGAAAGCTGCTGGTGCACGTGACAGGCGGGAAGATACAGGTGAACGGCGAAACAAGCGTGGTGCTCACGAAAGGCATGCTGCTGCGCCGCAACGATGCAAAAGAACCGTTCACCGTGGCGGAACATATTCCCGACCTGGATAAAAAACAACTCGTTTTCCGCAACGTGCCGCTGGAAAACGTGATACGGTCGGTGGAAGCGGTGTATGATGTACAGGTAGAAGTGCAGGACAGCGCGCTGCTGCATCGCGGCATTACGTCCAACTTTGAACGCGAGACCATCGATAACGTGATGGCCGCCATCGCCTTTATTACCAACACGTCGGTCGAAAAGACCGGCGAACGGCGGTACACGCTGCGGCCGTGATTTAACCTAAACTTGTAACAGTTAATTTGTTTAGCATGAAGAGGAAAGTTCTGCTGGGATTGCTTTTAACCTGGCTGCCCCTCCAGGTTTTCGCATGGAACTGGCGAACGCGGATCACTCTTTCGCTGCACGATCAGCCCCTTTCCGTTATCTGTGAAAAGATCGAAAAAACATACGGCATCCACTTTTCTTACAGCGCCGATGTGGTGAAGATGAGCCGCCGCACGAGCATCCACATTCAACAGGTGCCGCTGCGCCGCGTGATGGAAATGCTGTTCTCCGAAAGCGATATCGAATACCGGCGCATCGGCGGGCAGCTCGTGCTGACGGCCGGAAAAGCTACCAACCGCACCATTAGCGGGTATGTGGAAGACGCGTCGACGGGTGAAAAACTGATCGGCGCTACCGTGTATTCGTCCACGTTAGGCCTGGGCACTACCACCAATCAATTTGGGTTTTACAGTCTTACAACCGCCCGCGACACGCTGGGCCTTACGGTTTCCTACACCGGTTACACGCCCGCGCACATCCCTCTGAAAGATAAGGACAACCGGCAGCTGCATATCAGGCTCAGCCCCTCCAACACCCTGCAGGAAGTGCAAGTGACGGAAACGCTGCCCCGCCTGCAGGAGCAAACGCAAATGAGCAAGGTGAACCTCTCCGTATCGCAGGTGAAAACAATGCCGCGCATGCTCGGCGAAGCGGACGTGCTGCGCACCATACAGGCCATGCCGGGTGTAAGCGGCGGCCTCGAAGGCGTGAGCGGCATACACGTGCGCGGCGGCAGTCCCGATCAGAACCTCATTTTGCTGGATGGTACGCCGGTATATAATTCCACGCACCTGCTCGGCATCTTTTCCGTGTTCAACCCGGACATCATTAAAAACGTAGATCTTTACAAAGGCGCGTTCCCGGCGCGTTACGGCGGAAGGCTTTCTTCGGTGGTGGATATTTCGATGAAGGACGGCGACATGTACAAATACCATGGCGAAGTAGCGATCGGGCTGCTGGCTTCGCGCATCATGGCGGAAGGGCCCATCAAAAAAGGGAAGACCTCGTTCATCCTCACCGCGCGCCGTACCTATGCTGACCTGCTAATGTCCGCAGTCAGCCAGCGCGAGCTGGACCTCGGGGAAGAAGGCGGGTTTTTCGCTTATTTCTACGATGCGAACATCAAGATCAACCATATTTTTTCGCCAAAAGACCGTTTGTATCTCAGCGCTTACGGCGGGGAGGATAACCTGAGCCTTCACCGCGACAATACCTTCGATTCCCTCAACGGCGCGGCGAAACGTTATCACGAGCAGATGCAGTTCCGCCTCGGATGGGGCAACCAGGCCTATGCCCTCCGCTGGAACCACATTTTCAGCCCACGGCTTTTTTCCAATGTCACCGTCAACTATTCGCAGTTCCATTTCCTCACCGGTTACCGTTACAAACATCTTGCGCTGGACACGCCGGCAGTGCGCGAATCCGATAACCTGTACGGCCGCTATATGTCCAAGGTGCGGAACGCTTCCGCGAAGATCGATCTTGATTACCGGCCCAATCCGCGGCATGCCGTGAAATACGGCGGGCTGGCTACCTGGCACACCTTTCAGCCCGGCATTACCCGCTTCAACAATATCTCAAACGACCAGCAGCTCACAGACACCGCGTACAACGACATCACCAGCACCGGTGTGGAAATGTCGCTGTACGCGGAAGACGACTGGAAGATCCGCGATTCCGTGCATCTCAATCTCGGCGTACATGCGTCCGGTTTTCTCGTGAACGACAGGTTTTATCTTTCCATCCAGCCGAGGCTCGGCTTCCGGTATATTTTACCAAGACGCTGGGCGCTGAAGCTCTCGTACACCATGATGACGCAGTACCTTCACCTGCTGACGAACAACGCCACCTTTCTGCCGACCGATCTTTGGGTGGCCGCCACGGACAGGGTGCCGCCGATGTATTCCACGCAGGTGGCGCTCGGCATCGGCAAAACCACCAACGACGGCGGATATGAAATTTCCGCCGAAGGATATTACAAATCCATGCGGAACGTGATCGAGTACGTGGAGAACATGGACAACTTCAAATCCGCCACCAGCAGCTGGGAAGACCAGGTGATACACGGCCGCGGCTGGAGCTACGGCGCGGAGCTGTTCCTGCAGAAAAAACGCGGGAACTTCCGGGGATGGCTGGCGTACACGCTTGCATGGTCGCAGCGCTCATTTCCGAATGTGAACAACGGGCGCATCTTTCCTTACAAATACGACCGCCGCCACGAGCTGGAGATCGTGCTCACGCAGCGGCTGGGCAAACGCTGGGAGCTCTCCGGCCAGTGGCAATACTCCACCGGCATGCCGCTTCCGCTGCCGACGGGCAGCTACGAGCAGATCACCGATCCTTCCCCCCATCTGCCGCCCACTACCCAGGACCCCTGGCAGGCAGACCTTGTGCAGGACCGGAACACGCTGCGCATGCAGGACGTGCACCGCCTCGATATCGGCGCCACGCACACCAAAAAAAGAGGCGCCATGACGTACATCCTGAACATCAGCCTGTACAATGCGTACAACCAGAAAAACCCATTCTTTTATTATTATAAACGCAACGGCGACACGCAGCAGCGGGAGCTGACCATGACCAGCATCCTGCCCATCCTGCCGAGTGTTTCCTATGCCATCCGGTTTTGATTATGAGAACGATCAAGTGGTGCATCCTTATTTTTTGCGCGATCTTTTCAGCCTGTGAAAAGGCCGTGGAGCTGGACGTTCCGTACGAAGGCGATAAGCTCGTGGTGAACGGTTTTGTGCAGCCTGACAGCGTGGTGTACCTCCGTGTTACGCGCTCGCAACCGCCCGGCGGCAGCGTGTTTCCCGAAGTTCGCGAGGCCGGCGTGGAGCTGAAAGCGGGCGCCGACATATTGCCGCTGCAATGGCAGGTGATCGGCGGGAAGGGATATTTCGTTTCCACCCAACCCGCAAAACCGGGCCTGGAATACAGCCTGCGCGTGGCCGCACCCGGGCTGGACACTATTTTCGCAAAAGATACGCTGCCCCGCAAGCCCTTACTGGCGGAGCCTTTCGCGCAAAGCGGCGGCAACCGCGTGCGTTTCGTGATGAAAGATTTGCCGGGCACAGACTATTACCGCTTCCGGCTATACAAAGGCGCCAAAGACGGACATGGCGTTGTAACGCCCGTGGAGCGCCGGTTGTACCGTTTCGATCCTTCCTACAATAACAGCTTTACAGACATGCTCACCGAAAATTATCTCGAGTCCACGCTCATCGCGGACGACCGTTTTGACGGGCGCGAGATCACCATCGTGATGCAGACAAGGGACGTGAATGTAAAAGATGAAACACTGCTGCTGGAAGTGACCGGTCTTACCCGGAGCAGCTGGATGTACCTCAAAACGCTGGAGCTGCAAACCGTCAACCAGGGCAACATACTCGTGGACCCGGGCAAGGTGTATTCCAACGTGGATAAGGGTTACGGCATATTCGGCGGCGTAAACGCGGCGCGTTTGGAAGTGACCGTCAAATAAGGGCCAAATTCCGTAAATTTGGTCAATACCAAAAAGGATAAGCCATGCAAGACGCATATATCGTAGCAGGATTCAGAACGGCGGTGACAAAATCGAAAAGAGGCGGTTTCCGTTTTTACCGGCCGGACGACCTGGCCGTAGACGTGATCACCGGGCTGTTAAAATCCGTTCCGCAGCTGGACCCGAAAAGAGTGGACGACCTGATCGTGGGCAACGCCGTTCCCGAAGCGGAGCAGGGTTTGCAGATCGGCAGGATGATCTCCGTGCGTGCGTTAGGCGTGGAAGTACCTGGCATGACCGTGAACCGCTACTGCGCGTCCGGTCTTGAAACCATCGCCATCGCCACGGCCAAGATCAGGAGCGGGCAGGCGGAATGCATTATTGCGGGCGGCACCGAAAGCATGAGCCTTGTGCCGACCACCGGCTGGAAGACCGTGCCCGCGTACAGCGTAGCTACCACGCATCCCGATTACTATCTCAGCATGGGCCTTACCGCGGAAGCCGTCGCCAAAGAGTTCAACGTCAGCCGTGAAGACCAGGACCAGTTTTCCCTCAACTCGCATCTCAAAGCCATCAACGCTATAAAGAACGGGTATTTCAAACCCGGCATATTACCCATTAACGTCGAAGAAGTATACCTCGACGCAAAAGGAAAAAAACAGACCCGCACCTTCACGGTGGAAACCGACGAAGGCCCGCGCCCCGACACTTCCATCGAAGCGCTCGCCAAACTGAAACCCGTGTTTGCCGCGGGCGGCTCCGTAACGGCGGGCAATTCCTCCCAAACCAGCGACGGCGCCGCTTTCGTGGTGGTAATGGGAGAAAAGATGGTGAACGAGCTGGGGCTCAAACCCCTGGCCCGGCTGGCGGCCTGCGCATCCGCCGGCGTGCACCCGCGCATCATGGGCATCGGCCCGGTGGCCGCCATCCCCAAAGTATTGCAGCAGGCCGGCAAATCCCTGCAGGACATTGACCTGATAGAGCTTAACGAAGCTTTTGCTTCCCAATCCCTCGCGGTGATCCGCGAGCTGGGCCTCAACCCCGACATCGTGAACATCAACGGCGGCGCCATCGCGCTCGGCCACCCGCTGGGCTGCACCGGCGCCAAGCTCACCATCCAGATGATGCACGAGATGCAGCGCCTGAAAAAGAAGTATGGTATCGTGTCCGCCTGCGTCGGCGGCGGGCAGGGGATCGCGGGGGTGATTGAGAATTTAGCTTAAAGAAGGAAGAAATTTTACATTGTTATCATTCGCATTCATACATCACATGTTAGATAAAGGACCTGTTTTACATTGGATAAATTGAGACAGGCGGATTAAGAAAAAAGACAGGATTAAATCCCAAATCTGACAGATGTATTTGATGTATGTAGATGAAAGCGGCGACATTGGTTTGCCGCCTTCCAGTCCAACGCGGTATTTTATATTGTCTGCAATAATTGTTCACGAGCTGAAGTGGAGAGATACCCTGAAAGACCTGGTGGCGTTCAGGCAGGAGCTGAAGAAAACCAAAGGATTGAAGATCAGGGAGGAAATTCATTGTACCGAGTTTATAAACCGGCCGGGGCCTTTGGTAAGGATAAAACGGAACGACCGGCTCGATATTATTAAAAAATGTATCGACTGGCTGAATTCACAGGACGATCTCCGTGTATATTCCGTGGTGGTAGACAAACAGGGGCGTTCCGCTGATTTTGATGTTTTCGGGCAGGCCTGGCATGCGCTGCTGATGAGATTTGAAAACACATTGAGCTACAGGAATTTCCCCGGCCCGGGGATTGACGACAGGGGGATGGTATTGTCCGATAATACGGATGGCGGGAAACTCAGAAGGCTGGTCCGGAAAATGCGGCATTTTAACATGGTGCCCGGCATGTCGGGCGCCCCGGCAAGGAACTTACGGCTGCATCATATTATCGAAGACCCTGTTTTAAGGGACTCGCAGTTTTCTTTGATGCACCAGATGAATGATGTAATTGCATATTGTGCGCGGCAGATGTACGAACCGAATGCGTACATGAAGAAAAAAGGCGGGACGAATTTCTACCGGCGGCTGCAGAATGTTTCTCTAAGCGTTGTTTCCAGGAACAACCCGTTCGGGATCGTAGAGATATAAAAAAGGTAGCTTTCGCTACCGGGGGAGTCCTACTGCGGGAACGCGTCCCCTTCAGACTCAATACAAATATACAAAAGTCAGCCGTTATTAAATGCACGATATATTAGACATCTGCGCGAAATATTTAAGATGTTATTTCATATAAAATAATATGATTGAATTAAAGTTTTTGCTAATTTGCTTTCCGGGAAACCGCTATTGCCTGACTATGCCTCGAACGGATCGCTATGAAAATCAAAACGTATAAAGACAACGACAGGCGGCAACAGCAGCAACCATTTCTTTGAATCGTCAATAACCGTATCCCAGATGGACCGTAGAGACTTCTTAACACTAGCCCCTTCCCGCAAAAAAACGGTGAAAGTAAACGCTTCCAGGACCTTTTCAGGACTAACGCCCTATACAGGCGAATGGGGCAGAGCGCAGGTGGTGCATTTGCTGAAACGATGCATGTTTGGCGCCGCCCCCGCGGACGTAAAACATTTCGAGGCCATGACGCTCGACCAGGCGGTGGACGCTTTGCTGCAGCCGAACGCCAATACGCCCGCGCCTCCCGTGAACAATTACGGCGCGGACGCTACCGGCGTAAACCCCGGCGCGCCCTGGGTGCTGGCCCCCGAAGGCGATGAAGATCTCAACAACGAACGGCGCGAATCATACAAAGCCTGGTGGACCGGCGTAATGCTCAACCAGGAAAGGACCATGCACGAGAAGCTTGTGCTCTTCTGGCACAATCACTTCGCTACCGAAACGCAAACCATCGGTGATGCGCGGTTCATGTACAAACACAACGCCATGCTGCGCGCCAACGCGCTCGGGAATTTTAAAACGCTCGCCAAAGAAGTGACGATCGATCCCGCGATGCTCATCTATCTCAACGGCTATCTCAACGAAAAAACGGCCGCCGACGAAAACTACGCGCGCGAGCTGCTCGAGCTGTTCACCTGCGGCAAAGGCCCCGATTCCCACTACCAGGAAGAAGACGTAAGGGCCGGCGCGCATGTGCTCACGGGATACAAGGTGGACAAAGTGAACATCACTTCCTATTTCGACCCGACCAAACACGACATCACCAATAAACAGTTCTCTTCCTGGTTTTCCAACAAGGTGATCACCGGTAAAACCGGCACCATGGGCGCCACCGAGCTGGACGATATGCTGGCGATCATCTTCCAGCAGCATGAAGTAGCCAAGTTCATCTGCCGCAAATTTTACCAGTTCTTCATCTACTACGAAATAGACCAGAACGCGGAAGAGAACGTGATCACGCCGCTGGCGGACATTTTCAGAAACAACAACTACGAAATAAAACCGCTGCTCAACGCGCTGCTGAAAAGCGAGCACTTCTACGACCCGCTGAACATGAGCTGTCTGATCAAAAGCCCGGTGGACTTTACCGTGGGCCTTTGCCGCGAGTTCGGCGTACAGTTCGCGCCGGCCGCGGACTACGCGCAGGCATACCCCCAATGGCGCGCTCTGCAGCTCGCCGCCGCCACGCAGCAGCAGAACATCGGCGACCCTCCCGGCGTATCCGGCTGGGACGCGTATTATCTCGCACCGCAATTCCATGAGCTGTGGATCAATACCGACACGCTGCCCAAACGCACGGCGATGGCGGACAGGCTGATCACGACCGGTTATTCCTCCGGCGGCGCCACGCTGCAGATCGACCCGCTGATATTTACCGAACAGCTGCCGGACCCTTCCGATCCCGTAGCGCTCATCGACGACGCGCTCAGCATCCTGTACCGGATGGGGCTTTCGGACGCCATGAAAACCTATCTCAAGAACAATATCCTGTTGAAAGGGCAAGAGCAGGACTATTACTGGACGACGGCCTGGAATGCCTACAAAGCGGCCCCGAACGACGCGATGGCCCGCGGGCTGGTGGTGAGCATGCTCAAAGATCTTTACCACTCCATCATGAACCTGTCAGAATACCACCTCGCCTGATCAATATTGAAAACCTAACCGGGAAACGATCCGGTCTTTAAAAAAAACTTACGGATGAAACGTAGAGACTTCCTTAAATATACCGCGCCGGCCGCCATACTGCCGTCTTTCATCAACGGCTTCGCCGTAAAGGCTTTTGGCGCGTCGCCTTTGCTGGCCGCGCTGGAATCCACGGCGACGGACAACGATCATGTGCTGGTGATGATCCAGCTGAACGGCGGCAACGACGGGCTGAACATGGTGATACCGCTGGACCAGTACGACAAGTACCAGGCCGCGCGTACCAACATCGCCATCCCTACCGGCAGCGTGCTGAAGCTCGCGGGTCAGACGAAGACCGGCCTGCATCCCGCCATGACCGGTCTGCGCGATATGTACAACGAAGGCCACGTAGGCATCATACACAGCGTGGGTTATCCTTCGCCGAACTTTTCGCACTTCCGCGCCACGGACATCTGGCTCACCGGTTCCGACGCCAACACCGTGCTGCCCACGGGCTGGGGAGGCCGTTATCTCGATACCGAATACCCCGGCTACCCTGACGCCTATCCCAATGCTGAAATGCCCGACCCGCTCGCGATCCAGATCGGCTCCATCGTATCGCCCGCCTTCGTGGGCAACGGCGGCAACATGGGCATGGCCGTGACCAGCGCCACCGATTTTTACGATCTCATCGAAGGGCGCGAGCAGGATGTGCCCAATACCCGCGCGGGGAAAGAGCTGAAATATATCCGGCTGATACAGAAGCAGACGAACCGCTTCGCGGACACCATCAAGGAAGCGGCGTCCAAAGTGACCAACCAGCGCACTTACCCGGCCAACAATTATCTCGGCGAACAGCTGAAGATCGTTGCCCGCCTGGTGGGCGGCGGTCTTAAAACAAGGCTGTACATGGTGAGCATCGGCGGCTTTGATACGCACGCCAGCCAGGTGAACAGCGGCGACACCACCACCGGTCATCATGCGCACCTGCTGCAGCAGATATCCGAGGCCGTGAGAACGTTCACCGAAGACCTGCGCGACATGAAAAAATCGCAGCGCGTAGTGGGCATGACCTTCTCCGAGTTCGGCCGCCGCATCAAATCCAACGGCAGCATGGGCACGGATCACGGCGCATCCGCCCCGATGATCATCTTTGGCGATTACGTGAACCAGCAGGTATTGGGCAACACG
>CBINIO010000090.1:0-11204 GCA_966250725.1 uncultured Chitinophaga sp. | reverse complement strand
GTGCTGAGTTTACCTGCTCATGTCAGACTGTATCTGCTGCTTCATTTTGCGGCCGGGCAGGTAGATCTGGAAACCGAGGTTCAGCACCACCCTGTGCGCGTTGGTGGAGCTGCCGAAACCCACGGTGAGATCGTATTTCAGCAAGGCTTCGAGCGCGATGTTGGGGGTGATGAAATAAGCCAGCCCCGGCCCGAAACCGATGCCCAGCCCGTTCGTGTTCGTGCTGCTGCCGCCGTCCACGTCCACGTTCACACCGTTTATGCCCACGTTGCCTTCCAGGAACCAGCGGGTCTTATCCATCACTTCTATGCTTTTATCCCGGATATAATACCGGCCGAACGCGCCTACGCCGTAGGTAAAGGTGGTGGAGCCGTTGCCGGTGGTGAGTCCCAGGTCCAGCTTGGGCCCTACGGCCAGGTCGTCTTTGATGAACCATCCCGCCTGCGGCGACAGGTTCAGGCTGAAAGTGCTGCCACCGTCCTGGAACGTACCGCCGATATTCGCCAGCTGGGCGCCTACCAGTACATTCCCTTTCTGCGTTTGTGCCTTGATGTTGGTGGTGAATAACATGCCTGCCAGGATGAGGGTTAAGTAACAGATTCTCTTCATGGTAATTTGATTTTGAAGTTTTTGCTTGCGATGAACATTCAATGGTCGGGGATAACAGGATATAGTTGATTATGAATACAATAGCTTAAGTTTTAACATCGGCGCCCGGAAAAGGTTGAGTGCCTCGTCCATTTTTTTAAGCTGGCAGACAATTTGTTGCTGTTTCCCCAGTTCTTATGTAAATCCAGCGCTATGAAAACACTGGCCATATCCGCCTTTTTCCTTTGCATCCTCGGCGCCAGCCTCGCCTGTAAAAAAAATTCACCCCATACGCCCCAGCCGCCGGAAGAAGACCCGGACTGGCCGGCGGACAAGGTAAGGGTGGTGCTGGACGAGGGCATTTCCCGCCCCTGGGAGATCCTCTGGGGGCCTGACAATCACATCTGGATGACGGAAAGGGGCGGAAAGATCAGCCGGGTAAACCCCAGGACGGGCGAGCTGAAACCGCTGCTCACCCTGCCCGATATAGTGGCCAACGGCGAAGGCGGCCTCCTGGGCATGGTGCTGCACCCGGATTTTTCGCAGACGCCGCAGGTGTTCATTGTCTATAATTACGGCAATCCCTACCGGGAAAAAGTAGTGCGTTACCAGTATGCGAACGGCGCGCTTTCGCAGCCAACCGTGCTGATCGACGACATCCCCGCGGCCGGCATCCACAATGGCTCCCGGCTGGTGATAGGCCCCGACCGCAAATTATATTACACTACCGGCGACGCCAGCACGTCGGCCAACGCACAGTCCAACGCCTCGCTGAGTGGCAAGGTGCTGCGTCTCAACCTGGACGGGAGCATTCCTTCCGACAATCCCATCGCGGGCAGCCCTATCTGGAGCCGCGGGCACCGCAACCCACAGGGACTGGTGTATGTGAACAATATCCTGTATGCTTCGGAACATGGCGCCGGAGTAGAAGACGAAGTGAACATTATCGAGAAGAACCGCAACTACGGCTGGCCCGACGTGGAAGGGCCCTGCAACGGCGGGGAGGTTAATTTCTGCAACGCCAACAATATCAAACAGCCCATCTGGAGCACGGGCAACGGCACTTTCGCCTTGTCCGGCCTGGATTATTATAACCACGACCGCATCCCGCAATGGAAACATTCGCTGATACTGGTGAGCCTCAAGAACGCCACGCTTTACCAGCTGAAGCTTTCGGCGGACGGGCAAACGGTGAGCGGCTCCAAAAACTATTTCGCCAATCAGTTCGGCCGGTTGCGCGATGTATGCGTGTCTCCGTACGGCCGCGTGTATATCTGCACGGATACTTCACCGGGCAAGCTCATCGAGGTGAGCGATCCGGAGTGATATGAAGGACAACGCTTTGCCCGGGGATCTTAACGAGATCATCGAGGTAAGCGACCCGGCGTAACATGCATGGCAGCGCTTTGCTTGGGATACGAACGCTATATTTCACGGCAAGGCAACATCAAAAAAGCCCCCTGCAAGGTGCAGAGGGCCTTTTTATTTCTATCTATCAACTTGTGCCTGATTATGCATTCACTTTACCTTTCACCTTGGCCACCACTTCTTCAGCGATGTTGTTCGGTGCAGGGTTGTAGTGAGAGAACTCCATGATGGAAGTAGCGCGGCCGGAAGACAGTGAACGCAGCTGCGTTACGTAACCGAACATTTCGCTCAGGGGCACTTTGGCTTTGATCACCTGTGCGCCGTTGCGGCTTTCCATACCTTCCAGCATACCACGGCGGCGGTTCAGGTCGCCCGTTACGTCGCCCATGTACTGGTCGGGGGTGGTCACTTCTACTTTCATGATGGGTTCCAGCAGTACCGGTTTGGCTTTGCGGCCGGCTTCACGGAAGGCGGATTTGGCGCAAAGCTCGAAGGACATTGCATCGGAGTCCACCGCGTGGAAAGAGCCGTCGAACAGGCGTACTTTCAGGCTCGTGAGCGGGAAGTTAGCGAGAACGCCATTGTTCATGGACAGTTCGAAGCCTTTCTGTACCGCGGGGATGAACTCTTTCGGGATAGCGCCACCGAAAATATCGTTCACGAACTGGAAGGATTTGCCTTCGTTCTCTTTCAGCCACTCTTCGTCTGCGGGACCGATCTCTACCTGGATGTCAGCAAATTTACCACGGCCACCGGTTTGTTTCTTGAACACTTCGCGGTGCTCAACGGGTTTGGTGAACGCTTCTTTGTAAGCAACCTGGGGAGCGCCCTGGTTCACTTCCACTTTAAACTCGCGGCGCATACGGTCCACGATGATCTCGAGGTGAAGCTCGCCCATGCCGCTCAGTACGGTCTGGCCGGTTTCTTCGTCGGTTTTCGCTTTCAGGGTAGGATCTTCTTCTACCAGCTTGGAAATGGCGATACCCATTTTATCAACGTCCGCCTGAGTTTTAGGCTCGATGGCGATGTGGATCACGGGCTCGGGGAAAGACATCGATTCGAGTACGATCGGATGATCTTCCGCGCAGAGGGTGTCACCGGTTTTGATATCTTTAAAACCAACCGCAGCGCCGATATCGCCCGCTTCGATAGCGTCGATCGGGTTCTGCTTGTTAGCGTGCATCTGCATGATACGGCTGATACGCTCGTTTTTGCCGGTACGGGTGTTCAGCACATAAGAGCCGGCGTCCAGGTGGCCGGAATAAACCCGGAAGAACGCGAGACGGCCCACGAAGGGGTCGGTAGCGATCTTGAACGCCAGGGCGGCAAAAGGTTCTTTTGCGTTGGGGTGGCGTTCGATCTCTTCACCATTGTCGGGGTTAGTGCCTTTTACGGCCTCAACGTCCATGGGTGAAGGCAGGTAGCGGCAAACGCCGTCCAGCATTTTCTGTACGCCTTTATTTTTGAAGGAAGAGCCGCACATCATCGGGATGATCGCCATATCGATGGTGGCTTTGCGGATCGCTTCGTGGATCTCGGCTTCGGAAATGGAATTGGGATCCTCGAAGAATTTCTCCATCAGCTGATCGTCGTATTCGGCAACGGCCTCAACGAGCTTGGCGCGCCATTCTTCGGCTTCCGCCTGCATGTCTGCGGGGATGTCGATCTCCTGGTAAGTTGCGCCTTTGCCTTCTTCGTCCCAGATGATACCTTTCATTGTAATGAGGTCCACCACGCCTTTGAAGCTGTCTTCAGCGCCGATGGGCAGCACCAGGGGAACGGGGTTGGCGCCGAGCATTTCCTTCACCTGTTTTACCACGTTCAGGAAGTCAGCACCGGAGCGGTCCATTTTGTTCACAAAACCGATACGGGGAACACGGTATTTGTTAGCCTGGCGCCATACGGTCTCAGACTGGGGTTCAACACCGGATACGGCGCAGAACAGCGCAACCAGACCGTCGAGCACGCGCAGCGAGCGCTCTACTTCCACGGTAAAGTCAACGTGACCGGGGGTATCGATGATGTTGAATTTATATTGCTTGGAATCAGGCGTATTCTTTCCCTGGTTGGTCGGGAAGTTCCAGAAACAGGTAGTAGCAGCAGATGTAATGGTAATACCTCTCTCCTGCTCCTGGGCCATCCAGTCCATGGTGGCTGCCCCTTCGTGAACCTCACCGATTTTGTGGGTCTTCCCTGTATAATACAGGATACGCTCTGTGGTAGTGGTCTTACCGGCATCGATGTGCGCCGCAATACCAAAGTTTCTTTGAAATCTTAAGTCTGCCATAAAAGTAAAATGACTATAAGTAATGCAATTTGGGGGGCAAAGGTAATCATTATTTATCAATAAATAAACAGGATATTCTTTGCGTGATTGTTAAATATCCGGCTGCGCCGGGATGTTGCAGCTCACCCGTTTAATTGTCCCGCCAGTGGCGGTTTTTCATTTCCGCGGAACAAAGTTACGCCTTACCATTGTTAAACTGTCATCCAAATCCGGCCGCCCGTCATCCCAAACCCGCCAAAAATGAAATAAGGGTTTCCCCTAAAGCGTGCGGTTGCTAACTTTACCCTATTATCAACTTTTTCGACCCCGCATATGTTAACACTCCATCAACTGACCGAATAACAGCGTAAAGGCCCGGGCGTAACCGAATACCGCCCCGGCCCGGCCGTATGCATCGGCAAGTAACCATAAAGATACCCGGCAGTTCAAACCGAACGCCCGGCTGCTGACCAAAAGGCCGGAGCAGTGCAGCATAAAGCGATGTTTTCCCCGGGTACCCCAAACTGGCGACGGACCACCGGCCCGTTGATTTTCATCTCCAAAGAAGGCTATGCGACGAAATCTG
Source organism: uncultured Chitinophaga sp. (assembly GCA_966250725.1). GTDB lineage: Bacteria > Bacteroidota > Bacteroidia > Chitinophagales > Chitinophagaceae > Chitinophaga. Next base: position 6,396 of record CBINIO010000090.1, on the reverse strand, counting down.
CGTCCAGGGATTTCATTGCCATGATCTTCAGGCGTTCGCGCAGTAAAATCTGCGTACGGACGGCTATTGCCCTTTGTTTTCATTACCATCACATAACCATTCATGTATGAAACATTGTTCTACCAAACTCCTGCTGATGGCCATCTTCCTGGCCCTCGCATGGCTGCCTGCGCGTTCGCAGCTGGTGCTCGTCAGGGAAGTAGTCGCCAGCAGCGGCGGTTCCGGCGCGGCAGGCAGCATCCTGCTCGACTACACCATCGGAGAACCTGCCGTATTGACCCTCCCGGGCAGCGGCCTGATGCTCACCCAGGGCTTCCAGCAACCTGAAGTGATCCCCCACCCGCCGCCGGGCGTCAGCCCCATTCTTGATTTTATGCTCTACCCCAATCCTGCGCTCACTACCGTCAGGATATCCTTTAACCTCCTGACGGACGCCACCGTCGTGTTCATGCTCATGAACACCGCGGGCCAGGTCATTTACCAGGACGTAAAGGTGTACGGGGCGGGCAAGATCAGCATTCCTACTCCCGTGGACAAGCTGGCTTCGGGGATCTATACCGTCATCTTCAAGGTGAACGGGCATGTATTCACCGAAAAACTCATTGTTCAGTAGCCTAAAACAGATCACCATGAAGCATTTGATCATGATTGCACTGATGGCCCTGGCGGCCGTGCATCCGTTGATGGCGCAAAAATCCCAGCAACAGCAGCTCAACATAGGCGCATCGTTCCTGCTCGTGAACCCGGACGCGCGCACCAGCGGCATGGGCGATGCCGTTACCGGCGCGCTGCCCGACGCCAACAGCATGTTCGGCAATGCCGCCAAGCTGCCGTTCGCAGGGCCGTGGGGCGTGAGCGCCTCCTACGCCCCCTGGATGTTCGACCTCGACGATCATAAAACGCATATGGCCTATGTGTCCGCTTTCAAAACCTTTGACGAGCAGCAAAGCATCGGCCTGTCAGTCAAATATTTCAACTACGGCGACGTGACCTTCCGCGACGAGAACGGCATGGAGCTGCAGCAGTACCGGCCCAAGGAATATTCCATCGACGCCACCTACGCCCGCAAGCTGGGGCAGCGTTTCAGCCTGGGCGTGGCACTGCGGTACATCCGGAGCGAAATGGGCTCGGGCACCTTCAACGGGCAGCAGCTGCAGCCGGCCAACGCAGTGGCGGGCGACGTGGGGCTGTATTACCAGGGGTACGCCGACCATATCGAAGGCGGCAACCGTTATTGCTGGGGCGTGAGCTTCACCAATCTCGGCTCGCGGCTGCGGTACTCCGACGACAATACGAAAAAGTCCTTCCTGCCCATGAACCTGCGCATCGGCGGCGGGTATTCGTTCGTGCACACGGACGACCACACCTTCACGCTGGCGGCAGACGTCAACAAGCTGCTGGTGCCTACCCCGCCCGTTTATAAGCTGGACATCAACGGCGTGCCCACCAGCGAGATCGAAAAGGGCAAAGACCCCAACCGTGGCGTTGCGGAAGCCATCTTTTCCTCCTTCGGCGACGCGCCGGGCGGCTTCCAGGAAGAGCTGCGCGAATTTTCCATCGCCGGGGGCATCGAGTACAGCTACCAGAACAAGCTGTTCCTGCGCACGGGGTATTTCTACGAACACCCCGACAAAGGCAATCGCCAGCATTTCACCGCCGGCATCGGCGTGAACATCCAGGGCTTCCAGGTGGACATGGCTTACCTCATGCCCACCGGCACCAGCCAGTTAAGGCGGAAGAGCTTCAATTTCACGCTGATGTATACACCGTTCAACCGCTAATCCCCTAACTCACAAAACAAATCATATGAAAGCATTATTCCTGTTCATCTTTTTCCTGGCAGCGGCCGGTCTTCATTCCGCCGACGCCCAGCAGAAAACGAGGGATATTCTGTTCCCCGACTACGCCTCGGATATCGCTAAGCTCAAAACGGCGCAGGCGAATGCCATCCGCCCGATAGAGGCCACCCTTACCACGCCGGATGCAGTACGGGGCCGCATCTTTACCAACTATAAGCGCCCGGTACCCGGCGCCGCGCCGCGTGCGGCGGCAAAAACGCCCACGGCCACGATGCCTTCTTCCAGGTCCGCCGCGGAAGTACAGAAAGAATTACAGGCCGAGCGCGAAGCGTTGAAAACCAAAAACGTTGCCCCGAAAATCAGCCAGGGCGCGGAGATCAGCCCCAAACCCAAAAACTGAGCACCATGAAAAAAATACTATTCCTTGCCATCATAACACTGCTGCTTACTGTGCAGGAAGGCTTTTCACAAAACGGGATGTCCGGCTTTAACTACCAGGCCGTAGCCCGCAACCCCAACGGCACCGTACTCGCCAACAAGGCGCTCACGGTGCGGTTCACCATCCGCGGCGGTTCCGCCGCCGGGCCGGTGCAGTACCAGGAAACACACAACGTAAATACCAACGACCTTGGTCTTTTCAGCCTCCAGGTGGGCCGCGGTACGCCCGCGAGCGGCACTTTTGCGGCTGTTCCCTGGGCTGACGCGAACCAGTTCCTGCAGGTGGAAGTAAACCCCGGCAGCGGTTTCGTGGCGCTCGGCGCGAACCAGCTGATGAGCGTTCCGTTCGCGCAGTTTTCAGCGAACGGCGTAGCCGGCCCTCCGGGTCCCGCTGGCCCGGTTGGTCCTGCCGGCCCTGAAGGCCCTGCCGGCCCGACCGGTGATATAGGCCCTGTAGGCGGTGTTGGCCCGGCTGGCCCGGCCGGTGCGGTTGGACCTGCTGGTCCTGTTGGTCCCGCAGGCCCCATTGGCCCTATGGGTTTACCCGGCCCCGCCGGTGCGGTTGGCCCGGCCGGCCCTGCCGGTCCTGCAGGCCCCGTTGGTCCCGCCGGCCCGGAAGGCCCCGTGGGTCCTGCCGGCCCCGAAGGCCCCGCAGGCGCTCTTGCAGGCCCCGCGGGCGGCGATCTCAGCGGCACTTATCCCAACCCGGTAGTAGCCGCGTTGCAGGGCAAAGCGATTTCCAATGCCGCGCCTGTGGCAGACCAGGTATTAAAATTTAACGGCGTTGACTGGGCCCCGGCCACTGTTCCCGGCGGCGGCGGTTTTACGCTGCCTTATATCGTAACGGAAAATAACGCAGGCACCCTCTTCTCCATCACCAATGATGGCGACGGCACTTCCGTGGAAGGCGTGAACAACACCGCTACCTCCAACGTGGCGGCCGTACGCGGCATCATCAGCAGCGCAAGCCCCGGTGGCTTTTCAGCCGGCGTGAGAGGCATCAATAACGGTACCGGCGGTCTCGGCGTAGGCGTTTGGGGCTCGCAGAACGGCTCCGGCTGGGGCGTGTACGGCACTACTCCCAACGGTCTTGGCGTATACGGCAATTCATCCGCGAACGGTTACGGCGTGTATGCCAACAGCAATACGGGTACCGGTCTGCAAGCTACCAGCAACAACGGCATCCCTGCGTCTATCAGCATTTTCAACAATGCCAATAATAATAACGCGCTGGCCGTAACCACCGTGGGCAACGGCACGGTCGTGAACGTTACTACCTCCGGCAATGGAGCGGGCGTACGCAGTTCCGCCAACGCCGGTTTCGGGGTGCATGGCATTACTACCGCCCAGACTTCAGCGGGCGTGGTGGGTGATAATAACGGAGGCGGCGAAGCAGTGGTAGGCCGTACTACCAGCGATATAGCGGGCGCAGTGGTGGGCCGCAACGACGGCGGCGGGTACGGCGTTCGCGGCTTTATCGCCACTAACACTGCCGGCACCGGCATCGGCGTGCTTGGGCAGGTGGGGCTCAACAACAGCACCGGCCGGGCCGGCAGGTTCGAGAACTTTAACCAGACCAATACTACAGGCAATACGCTGGAAGTGGAAACTAACGGCAACGGCAATATCCCGGACAATACGCAGGGCAATGCCGCATCGTTCCTGGTAAATAATGCCAACAGCGTAGCCGCGGCGGTACGCGGCGAAGTGAATACCATTTTCGGCAACTTCGGCGCAGCCGGCATCTTCGGTGTTTCTTCCGGCACCGGTGGCCGTGCGGGGCTTTTTTACGCATCCAATCCCGCCGGCAACGGCGCTTCACTGATAGCGCTTACCGATGGGAACGGTAATGCCATTACCGCCAACGCCGGCAAAGACGGCAATGGCGTGGAAACCAATGTAGACGGTGCGGGCAACGCGCTGTACGCATGGGTGCCCACTTTCTCCACGGGCAGGGCGGGCCGATTCGAGATCTTCAATGAAAACAACACCAGCGACGCCATCTCGGTAACCACCGTGGGTAACGGTATTGCGGGCAACTTCAAAGTGGACAGGGTGACCGGCACCAAAGCCGCCGTACGCGGTGAAGTGAACTCCCAGTTCGCCAACTTCGGCACCGCCGGTATTTACGGCGTTTCTTCCGGCACGGGCGGTTATGCGGGTCTTTTCCATGCCAGCAACCCGGCAGGCAACGGGCCCGCGCTGATCGCCATCGCAGACGGCAACGGCAACGGTATTACCGCCAACGCCAGCAATACGGGCGACGGCGTGGAAACCACGGCAGACGGTACCGGCTCCGCGATTTACGCCTGGGTGCCGAACTTTGGCCTTGGCCGCGCCGCGCGGATGGCAAACTTTAATACAAGCAACACCAACCCCGTGCTCACCGTAGAACAGCATAGCAACGGCTCCATTGCCGTGTTCAAGTCCGGCAACCCCGGCACGGTGAACGTTGCGCGCATCAACTCCGCGGGCAGGGGCTTCTTCAACGGCGGCACGCAAAACAGCGGTGCGGACGTCGCCGAAACCTTTGACGTGACGGGCGAGCTGTCCGCTTACGAACCGGGTGACGTGCTGGTAATTTCCACCACCGCCGACCGTACCATGGAAAAATCCGCCGAGCCTTATTCCACACTGGTAGCCGGCGTATACGCCACTAAACCGGGCGTGCTGCTTACCGAAAGAGAGGGCGTGGAGGATATTTCGGACATGGTGCCGCTTGGCGTGGTGGGCGTAATACCCACCAAGGTGTGCGATGAGGGCGGCCCCATCAAACGCGGCGACCTGCTGGTGACCAGCAGCAAACCGGGTTATGCCATGAAAGCCGATCCCGCGAAGCTGCAAACCGGGCAGGTGCTCGGAAAAGCGCTGCAGGAGCTTGCTTCAGGCACCGGTAAGATCAAGGTACTCGTCAACGTTAAATAGTGTTGAAAAACCGGGTACGCCGGCTATTGTAAGCCGGCAGACATACTTTTGAGTTCCAAAGGTATATGTCTGGTTTTGTGAGGGGGCTGTTCCATCCGGAACGGCCCTTTCTGTTTACCGGCGTGGGAAGAAATATTCGTGATAGGTGTGGAGGAGCTCCGTAAGAGTGATGATGATGAACATGTGCATAAAATCGTTGTCCCGAAACCTGCTGAAAAACGACCACCAGAGCGGGTGATGATACAGGCAGATAAGGATCGAATAAAGCACGAAACTGGCAACAAGGCGGATACGCACGCTGCCGAACCCCAGCGGCACACTGCAGCATTTTACGATCAGGTAACTGAACGTGAAAAGATAACCGGGAAGATATGCGCCGAAAGAGTAATCGTCGCAGAGAAGAAAACTAAGGCCCAAAAAAAGACCCGCGGCGGCGCCGACGATCAGTACGGGTATAAGGGTGGCTTTCAGGTAAGGGGACATGCGGGTAAATATACAAAAAAGCGAACATCCTCCGCAATCGGAGGATGTTCGCCAGTTATATGCATACCGCCGGGGGCGGGAATGTGCTATACTTTGAAGTGGGAGAAAGCCTTGTTGGCTTCAGCCATACGGTGGGTGTCTTCTTTCTTTTTGAAAGCGGCGCCTTCACCTTTGCTGGCTGCTACGATCTCGTTCGCCAGTTTCTCGGCCATGCTCTTGCCGTTCCTTTCACCTGCGTAACGTACCAGCCATTTGATGCTCAGGGATACTTTACGGTCGGCGCGAACTTCCGCGGGGATCTGGAAGGTGGCGCCACCGATACGGCGGCTGCGTACTTCTACCGCAGGAGTAACGTTGGATAATGCTTTTTTCCAGATCTCGTAACCGTTCTCGTTGGTCATTTGGCTAACGCGGTCAACGGCGTCGTAGAAAATTTTATAGGCAATGCTTTTTTTCCCTTGTTCCATGATGTTATTCACGAAGCGGGTTACCAGCTTGTCCTGGAATCTTGGGTCCGGAGCCAGGGGTAATTTTTTCGCAGCTTGCTTTCTCATTTATTAGAAAAATTGTAACTATTTAAAATTGATTATTTTTTAGCCTTTTCCTTTTTGGTACCATACTTGGAACGGCTTTGCTTCCTGTCTTTCACACCTGCAGTATCCAGGGAACCACGAACGATGTGGTAACGAACACCCGGAAGGTCTTTTACCCTGCCGCCGCGGATCAGTACGATGGAGTGCTCCTGCAGGTT
>CBINIO010000089.1:0-11210 GCA_966250725.1 uncultured Chitinophaga sp. | reverse complement strand
AATTGTGCTCGTATATTTCATACGCGATCCGTTCTATCTTCTTTTCGATCGCTTCCTGCGTCAGGATAACGTTCCTATTTTCCATATCTCAATTTTGTACCGCCGTAAAAATACATAAATTGCAACTAACAACCGGTCAAATCAACGATATGCAAATTGTTTCTCAACTACTGTTCCTGGTGGCGCTGGGCGCTGCCGTTTACTACTTCTCGCGCAGGGCGGCGGGTATACGGCGGACCATCCTGCTGGGGAGGGATATTGATCTTTCCGGCCAGCCGGCTGTACGCTGGAAGAACCTGCTGCTGCTTGCGTTCGGTCAGAAAAAGATGTTCCGCAACCCGCTGGTGGCGGTACTGCACTTTTTTGTATATGCCGGTTTTATCATCATCAACCTTGAAATACTGGAGATCATTATTGACGGCCTGGCAGGCACTCATCGTATATTCGCGCCCGTGCTGGGCCCGCTGTACGGCGTGCTGATCGGCTGTTTCGAGATACTCGCGGTGCTGGTGGCCGTTTCCTGCGCCATCTTCCTGGTGCGCCGGAACATCCTCAAGCTCAAACGTTTTATCAGCAAAGACCTCGACGGCTGGCCCCGGTCGGACGCGAATTATATCCTCATTACCGAGATCGTGCTGATGCTCCTGTTCCTCACCATGAACACGGCGGACGGCATCCTCCAAAGCCGCGGCGCGCCGCATTACATAGCAGTGCAGCCCTTCTGGGTCACGCAGCACTTTGCGGGCATTTTCGACGGTCTTTCCGATTCAGCGCTGATCGCCGTCGAACGCGGCGCATGGTGGCTGCACATTCTCGGCGTGCTGGCTTTCCTCAATTATCTACCCTGGTCAAAACACCTGCATATCATCCTCGCCTTCCCCAACGCATATTATGCGCGGCTGATACCCAAAGGCAGAATGGACAACATGCCGGAGATACAACAGGAAGTATTGTACGCCATGCAGCCCGAATTGGCCGCCAATGCCGCTGCCAGCGACACCCCGCCAAAATTCGGCGCAAAGGACGTGCAGGACTTCACCTGGAAGAACCTGCTGGACGCCTACGCCTGCACCGAATGCGGCCGCTGCTCCGCCGCCTGCCCCGCCACGCAAACGGGCAAAGCGCTGTCCCCCCGTCTGATCATGATGAAAACGAGGGACCGCGCCGAATCCGTCGGCAAACAAAAAGACGGTGCGGACGGCAAAACGCTGCTGCACGATTATATCACCGAAGAAGAGCTGCGCGCCTGCACCAGCTGCAACGCCTGCGTGGAGGAATGCCCCGTGAGCATCAACCCGCTCGACATTATTTTACAGATGCGCCGCCACCTCATCATGGAAGAAAGCAGCGCACCGCAGGAATGGAACATGATGTTCTCCAACATAGAAAACAACATGGCGCCCTGGAAATTCAGCCCGGACGACCGTGACGCCTGGATCAACAGTTAAAACACACAAGTATGCAGATCAAAACAATGGCCGAATATTTTGCCAATGGGGAAACGCCCGAGGTGCTCTTCTGGGTGGGATGCGCAGGCAGCTTTGACCAGCGCGCGCAGAAGATCACCCGGGCGTTCGCGGAGATACTGACCAGAACGGGGATACAATTCGCGGTGCTGGGCAAGGAAGAAGCATGCACCGGCGACCCGGCGCGCAGGGCGGGCAACGAATTCCTGTTCCAGATGATGGCTTACAATAACATCCAGGTGCTGAATAATTACGGCGTGAAAAAGATCGTCACCGCCTGCCCGCACTGTTTTAATACCATTAAAAACGAATACCCCGAGCTGGGAGGAAGTTATGAAGTAATCCATCACAGCACTTTCCTACAGCAGCTGATAGACGAAGGCCGCATCAAAATAAAAGAGGGCGGTTCTTTTAAAGGCAAAAAGATCACTTACCACGACAGCTGCTACCTTGGCCGGGCGAACAACATCTACGAAGCCCCGCGCGCAGTGCTCGAAACGCTGGACGCCGACCTCGTGGAAATGAAACGCTGCAAAAGCAAAGGGCTCTGCTGCGGCGCCGGCGGCGCGCAGATGTTCAAGGAAGAAGAAAAAGGCGCCACGCGCGTAAACTTCGAAAGAGGCCGCGAAGCCGTCGCCACCGGGGCTTCCGTGATCGCCTCCAACTGCCCGTTTTGCATGACCATGCTTACTGACGGCGTGAAGGAAGCAGGGAAGGAAGAAAGCGTGAAGGTGCTGGATATTGCGGAGATTATTGTTGGGGAGATGAAGGGGTAGTTTCGCGGGAAGAGAACCATGCGATCACAAAAGCGGCGGTATATCCGCCCTGGATGATGAGCTCGTTTTTCCCTAATAATGCGAAGGAAACAGCCTGAATCACAAGAGGTATCCATAAAAAACCTTTGAACGACTTTCCAACCGCTATATAGATAATTTCCACCAATCCAAGCAACGCAGTATACATCAGCCAGAAAAACAGCATCATGAACAATATGATACTGTTATTCCGGGGATCATTCTCGCGAAAATGCCACATAAAAATGATCAGTAGCCAGACGGCGCTGAAAAGAATATACAAGCTGATAAATCTGCCGGGTTTCATAGGAGTGGGAATTGTGATTACAAATAGAGATCATTGCGGGGAATGAAATATTATGAGATTATGCATCTCCCTCCCTGACCTTACGGATCTTCTCAAGCTCAATAACATCGATCTGGTCTTTTGGCCGATTGACTATCTTTTTATTCTCGATGAGATGATTACATTCCTTCTATTTATGGGTAATTTTTGCCTTTTTAAACAAAGCATTTACACGCAGCATTTGGGTAAAAAGATGCAGCTTCTCAATATCCGGACGATAAATGTCACGCCGCAGCCGCTCCTGATCGTTAGTGAAAGACACTTTAGGCCCAGGCGTTAACTTTTGGGACATTTGTTTCTTATCTGACATGGTAATGCAATTTACCAAGATTTACCAAAAGTTACCAAATTCTTCCATAGCAAACAGCATTCCCTTACCTCCTTCTCCCAAACGGCAACACCCTCCCGATCGTCCCTTTAATCAACGTTTTCGCAATCCCCGTCGTCAGCTGGATCGCGCCGTTCACGGCCATGCTCATCAGCTGCTCGCCGGATTGTTTGTCCAGCCGGAACGAGGGAGGCGGATTGTTTTCGTCCACCATTCTCACGCCCGCCGTGGTGGCGCGGTAAGCGGCGGCGCCGGGGTAATACATCTTCAGATCGTCGCTCATGTACCTTTCCAGCCTGTCAAAATCGTGCCGCTCCAGTTCGTCCACCGGGCAGCAGTCCTGCCGGTCTTTCGGACGCATGATCAGCGGGTAAGGATCGCAGGCCTGTATCATAAATAACGCGGCGCGATCGATATACAATTCACTTTGCCCCGCTTCCTGGAATACCGCGATAAAACAGGTGATGCGCGGCTTTTCGGCGGTAACCCTCACGGACATATGCACCCATTCGTCCACCGCGGCGGCTTTCACCCATTTGATGTTTTCGGAAACCGGGTCAGTTCCGCCCGTGGGATCGATGCCGATGCGCGCGACGCCACGGCTGCGGGTGGGCAGGTGATAGAAGGCCGTGAATTCATAATCCCAGCCCGTGTTCGCACAAATGCTTTGCCGGATGCCCGCGATGCCCGAGCCTTCGATGGTAACGCCCTGCGCGCGCTGGCCGTCGCGACAGATAAATTCGTCGGGGATAAAATACGCGGCTTTAAAAGGCGGCACGTTCCCGCTGTCCGGGTCCATGATGAGCACCGGCGATGCGAACGGCTGCCATTCGTTGGCGACTATCGCGTCTTCCTGCACGTTCCTTGCTTCTTTTTGCGGTTTGTAGCGGAAGCCGTCCTCGAAATTCGCGTTTTGCAGCTCCGCAACGGTAACAAGCGAATACGCCGTGCCGGTACCGCCGTCGTCGTCCTGCACGGTTACTTTCGCCACGTAATTGCCTTTGCAGGTGTATACATGCGATGCGGAGGCAATGCCCACGCCCTGCGGGGATTTATTTTTCTCGCGGATGGTCGCCATTTTGATATGCCCGTCCCCGGTATCCCAGGTGCCTACATGCGAATCGCACCAGCCTGCGTCGATGAACACCGCGTCGAGGCGCACGGGCTGGTTGCGGAGTACGCAGAGCCGTTTGTAAGTGTATACTTTCGGCGCCACGTTTATGACGTTCACCGTCATCACGGCTTCGCCCACGCCGCCCGCGCTGTCCTGCACGGTGAGGCGCACGGTGTACGTTCCGTTATCGCACCAGGCGTGTTCCGCGCTCATCGTACCCTGCGCCTGCGGCTCCTCATGGGTTTCGGTGACGGTCAGCGTTTGCGGCGCGGTGTTGTCGCCAAAATCAATGATGGCCTTATGCGTGTCCAGCCAGTTGTCGTCGGTGAAAGACGCTTTTAACGTTACCTTCTCTCCTTCTTCGATCGTGATCACGGGTATGTCGAATTGCACGACCGGCGCAACGTTCCGCACGTTCACACGCGTGTAGTGCCGCGTGGTGGCGCCTCCGCTTTCGTCTACCTGTATCTGCACGCGCGCTACGTATACGCCGCTGCGGCCAAAGCGGTGCGACACGTTCCGCAGGTTGAACGATGCGCCGTCGCCCGCCAGCCAGATCGCTTTGGAAGTGGGTTTGTCCGCGCCGCCGTTGAAGTTTACAAAGGCGTTGCCGGTAACGTTGTACGGGCCGTGTGAACGCGCCATGTCTTCGGAAGTAAGTGCGAAGGTGCTGGTGATAAGCATGTTGCCGGCAAACACCAAACCGCTCGGCTCGATGATCACGGGGTTCTCAAAACGCGCCTGCACGTTGCCGATCGCGTCAAGACTGCCGGGCCATGCGCCGATACCGGTCACTTTGCCCGATTCGTCCTTCGCCACCACGCCGCCGATCTTGGAAGCGATGCTTTCCACCACGGCCATGATGATAAGACCGATAATCAGCCCGATAACGCCAAAGGTGAGGAAACCCAGGAAAGCCACCAGCAGCCAGGCTCCCGCGCCGAGGTCCACATCCGGCTCGCCGATCAGCTCGTGCTTCAGCATTTGCGTGCCGTCCGGCTGGTCCTCCCATTTGAGGCCCACATTCTGCTCGAAACCCGCGTCGATGTCGATGCTGTCCAGCACCGCGTCCACGATCGTAACTTCGCCGTTCACGCTCAGATGGCCGGTGTGAAGACCAAGACCGATGCTGTTGAGCTTCACGGTTTTTCCTTCCACCTTTTCGTCGAGCGTGGTAGGCAGCGAGCCGTACTGATCGGCTACCGTCTTGTTAAATTCCTCCCGTACTTTGGCTTCGCTGGTGGCGATGGCAAAGTCGCGGCCCGCGGGCACAAAGCTGGTGACCGCACCGGGATTGCCGCCCCCGCCGCCGTTGATGCACAGCGCGAAGCCGTCGCTGTAGGCCTGCGGCGTTACGTCGTTGATGGTAGTGGTGCCGCTGGGGTCTTCCACTTTCCATATCTGTATCTTTTGCCGCGCCAGCAGCTCATCGCGCACACGCGCGGCGATAAACGCTTCTATCTGTTCAAGGGTAGGCACAAACACCTCCACGTCGCCAAAAGCGTGCAGCGGGCCGGTGGCGGCGGTGCTGAAATTCGTTTTGATAAGCGCTTCCAGGTCGTACCCGCCGATGGAAGCGGCGTTTTTGTTATAGGTGTAGTTGCTGCCTTCTTCTCCCGCCGCGGGTGTTACGTTTTCGAGCGTAACGGTGGCCGTGGACGTTTTTACGAAGATGCGGTCCGTCTCTTCCGTGTATTCCGCGAGCATAACGGCGGTGCCGTTGATGCCCATCGGCGTGCGTAATTCAAAGCCGCCGAAATTGCCGGTGATATCGTAAAAACGGAGGTAACAGGGAATGTTCACCTTTATATGCCCTGGGTCGGGTTTTTCAATGGTGATCTTGCGCGCGGGGTTATTCACGTCGTCGTACAGCTCGGTATGCACCTTCATGCTGAACGGGCCGAAGGAGATCGCCGGGTCCGGCGTGATCTGCGAAGGGATGGCGCCTTCCTGGTATTTTTTGTGCACGAACTCTTCGATGGCCGCCGCAGTAATGGGCGCAATGGGATCGCCGCTGGTGATCGTCACGCTCACGGCATCGGCGGGCATGGCGGTAAAGTCCGCGCCTATCTCGTGGTTGGCGGGATCGGTTTCACGGATGGGGACGCGTACGCGCACGTCCGCGGTAATGTCAAACAGTTTGGCCGCATCGATGGGCGGGTTGGCGATCTCGATGTGATTGATGGTGCCGAGCTTGATGCGTACGCCGTTGACGCCCGTGTCCATTTCCAGGTCCAGCTGCTCTTTTGGTATCTGCACATGACCGCTGGCTACCTGGTAGGGGCCGAAGCTGATGGTGTCGGGAATGTTGATGTACTCGGGGATCACACCGGGGCCGCTGGCGTCGCCGCCTGATTTCCATGCGGCCAGCAGCAATTGTTTCAGGGCGGGAACGGTCAGTTCCGCTATTACTTCAAAACCGTGCGTGTTTGCCATTTTTGGGATTTTTTATGGGGATGTAACTGCAATGATGCTCATGTCGTGTGTCCGCTTTGCCGTTCGGGGTACGTACAGGTGGAAGCTGATGTTTCGAAGCGGGGTTTGTATCGATCTTTTCGTTCGGTGCGCCGGAGCCGGCACTCATTTTACGTTCCCATTGGAACGGTTCATCCGGAAGCTGATATTCCTTAGCGGGAATTTATCTTTCTGCCGAACGACCGCTTCCGCCACACTTTTTTCCGCCAGCTGCGGATGCGTGGCCTCCAGCTTGCGGTATTCCAGCAAAGGCGCTATCACGGCGTGTTTGCTCCGGTATGCTTCCAGCGGGTCGTTCACTTTTCCGCCTTCCACCTTCACCGGTTTTTTCACGCTGCCGAGTATCAGATCGATCTCCGCCTGTGGCAGCGCCAATTTACCCGGACCGGACGCGGCCCTGGCTTTTGGTTTATCGATCTTTGCATCGTCGCGGGAAAGTATGGCGGAGAGATTTTGCTGCAACGCGGCGGCATCGCGGAGGTCGAAGGGTTTGCCGGCGGCGGCGAATATCTGCTCCTTCAGCAATTGCATCGCAGCCGCTCCTGTTTTGCCAAAACGCACATGCGCGGTGATCTCCTCCTTCGCTTCCGGCGTGAAGGAATAACCGACCTTTTCCAGCGCCAGCAGAGGGTTGGCAAACGCCAGCAAGGTAAGCGACGGATCTTTGCCGTGCTGCCCGAGAATACGGGGCATCTGCAGCTGCAATTCTTTCAGGGAGGAAATTTTTCCTTTTTCCATAAGAAGTGATTTAATTCGGGGCGAAATGTATGCGATACGGCTGTGCTGATGATTTGGGGCTCGGAGTTACAAATCAAATTTAAGTAAAACTGCCGATACCCGCTGCAATTTTTCGTAAATTCGGTTATAAACCGGCCCCAATGAAACTGCATGTAACCCCACAGTACGATACGGACGTATTGATCGTCGGCGGCGGCCCCGCGGGCGCTTCCTGCGCTTATCACCTTGCCGCCCAGGGCATCAGGACCGCCATTCTCGATTACCAGCCATTCCCGCGTGACAAGGTTTGCGGCGATTTTGTAGGCCCTGTGGCCATCCGCGAGCTGGCCGGCATGGGCATCGACCGGTATGCATCCTTTCAAAAATCGAACGTCATCACACAAGCCGCGCTCTACCTGGACGGACGGGCCATGATCACCAAAAACATCCCGCAGGTGCCCGGCATTCCAGACCACGGCCGCGTGATACCCCGCATGGAGCTGGACGACTGGATACTGAAAGCTGCATTGCAGAAAGGCGCAAAACTGGTGCCGGGGCGGCTGCAGGACTACCGGGTGTTCAGCAACGGCGTGCTCGCGCAGCATAAAAAAGGCGCGCTCTTCGCAAAAATGATCGTGGGCGCCGACGGCAGCAGCTCCACCGTGGCACGTTTGCTCACCGGCAGCAAACCCCAGGCGGAAGACAGGATACTGGCCGTGCGCGCGTATTACAAAAACGTAAAGTGCGTGAGCGGCCAGGCGGAACTGTATTTCACCTCGCAAAGTTTTCCCGGCTATTACTGGTTCTTCCCCACCGGCCCCGACACCGCGAACGTAGGCGTAGGCATGGTGCAGGAAAATTTCCCGCAGCAGGACGTAAACCTCAAACAGCTGCTGCTCGAGCTGATCGAAAAAGATCCCGCGCTGAAAGCGAAGATCGGCAACGGCGAACCGGAAGACAAAGTAGCCGGCTGGCCGCTGGCTACCTACAATCCCACCCATCCGAAAATTGCGGACCGCCTGGTGCTGGTGGGCGACGCCGCCGGTCTCATCAACGCGCTGAACGGCGAAGGCATCCAGTACGCCACGCTCAGCGGGCGCTGGGCCGCGGAGACCATTACGGAATGTTTCCGGCGGCAGCAGTTCCATGAAGCGGCGCTGACGCCGTATAAAAAGAAGATCGAGGAAGAGCTCGGTTTCGATATGTCGCTGTCCAACACGCTGATACAGTTCATCCGCAACCGGCATCTGAACCCGCTTTGGCTGAAGCTGCTCGGCATCATCGTGGAAAAAGCGCGGCACGACGATGCGTACGCGGATGTTGCAGGCGGCATTCTCGCCGGGCTGAAACCGGCCAACGAAGCCATGAGCGCGTCGTTTATCAGCAAAAGCATTTTGCAGGGCGCGCAAACGCTGGCGACGGACGCGGTGCGCGAGGCGTACAAAGGGCCCGCGAACATCACGCGGCTGGCCTGGGGCGGCATGCTGTTCGGCGTGCAGACCGCGGGCGACGTGATGCAGCATCCGGGGAATTATGTGAGCTGGGGTAAAGGCATTCTCAGCAATTCATTCCAGCTGGCGGGGCATGTGCTGAAGGGGATCGGCAGGCAGCAGTGATTGCATTATGTCCATACTGATAGCGCCTGCGTATGCCAAGAGCCTTCGAAAGCATCAGTAATCGCGGTTGATCATATACAAGATCATACTCTCAATAAACTGCTTATCTTCCGAATCCGGCAGATGCCCGAATGTCGTATAAAACTCCTTCAACGCCGCGCCGGCAAGGTTTTGCGCGTTCCTTCTCCCATAGTCGATACAATCGTATTTTTCCATCAGCCCCATCACCCATTCCGTTTCGTCCGGGGCGCGGAGCGTGCGTTTTTTGGCGAGGTATGCCGCCAGTTCCCGCTTCTCTTTTTTATTGCAGGTATTCAGCAGGTAGATGAGCATCAGCGTGCGCTTGCCTTCCAGCACATCGCCGCAGATCTCTTTCCCGTATTTATGCCGATCGCCGATCAGGTTGAGCAGGTCGTCCTGTATCTGGAAGGCCGCGCCGAGGTAATACCCGAAGCGGTTGAACATATCGGCGTTCACCGCGCCGCCGGAGCCGATGATGGCGCCGATGCGCAAAGGGTGGATGCAGGTGTACCAGCATGTTTTTTTGAGGATCATGCGGAGGTAATCGTCTTCCTTGAGATCGCAGAGATTGTCCTGCCGCCAGCCCAGCTCCATCGCCTGCCCTTCCACGCTTTCCAGCACCATGTGCTCGATCTCCGAAAACACTTGCCAGGTAAGGCTTGGGCCGAGAGTGAAAAGGTTATGCATGAGGGGTTTGATGCTCAGCACGTTCATGGCGTCGCCTACGTTGACGGCGATAGGAATGCCATGCGCGGCGTGCATGGTGGGGCTGCCGCGGCGGTCGTCGCTTTCATCCTCTATATCGTCGTGCACGAGAAAGGCGTTGTGAAACAGCTCCAGCGCGATGGCGGAGTTCATGGCTTCGGCGGTGGTGCCGCCAAAGATATTGCAGGCGGCAAGGCATAAGCCGGGCCTGAACCCTTTGCCGCCGCGTTTGGGGTACATCGATACGAGGTCGTACAGGTATTTTTTGGGCTCACGGTCCGGGATGATGCCGATCAGCTTTTCGAGGCTGAGGTCGCGGTACCGGCACAACCGCTCCAGGAACTGTTCCTGTATGTCTGTTGAGATCATGCGTTACACTACTTTCACCAGCAGCGTGGCTTTGAGATTGGACACGTTTTTCCCCTGGATGAAGCAAGTGTACGAGCCCGGCTTTGCGCCTTCCGGCACCTTGATGGCGATGTTCACGCTGCCGTTGCTGCCCGGCTGCAGCACCAGCGGGTTCGGGGTGTAGGTGATGGCGGCCGCGTCTATCTGGTTGCTGGAAGCGTCCATCAGCGCGGTGTTGGTGAACTCGATGGTCTTGACGTCCGTTTTGCTGTCGTTCTCGAGGGTGATCGGCACTTCCATCGCCTCGCCTGCTTTCAGGTCTTTGGGCGCGTGAATAAGGGGAATCTGTACGGGGTCTTCGGTCTGCGGCGCGTCGTCCGTACCGCCCTGCCGGACGTGGATGATACGGGAAGCGAGGCTGCCCGCGTTTTTCACGGCGATGGTGGTAAAGTCGATCAGCAGGTCTATTACATCGTGCGCGTCCTGCCGGAAGCGGGTGAGCAGCTCTTCCTTGTTGCCGCCTCTCAGCTTTTGCACGTCGGTGAGCTTGCCTTCGATCTGTTTGGCGGCCACGATGCCGCGGGCGATCTCTTCTTCAAGGATGTTGGCGGCTTTGAGAACGATCTTCGACGCGCCGTCCACCAGGTTGCCAAGACCTTCGAGCTGGACGCCTGCGGCGGGGGCGCTTTTTTCCTGCAATGGCTGCGCGGCTGCGGGCTCCGCGGCTTTTTGCTTCGCTTTTGCGGGCATATGGAGGATATTTTGGGGATGAACGATTGACTATTTGCGCGGCGCTGCGCTACCGCACGGCTTTTCCGGCGACGAACGGAGTCCGCGACCCGGCATAATGACGACAACCGCGTTACCCTACCGGCACATGCGTGGCGGGCCCGCCGGGATTGTTCGGGTTCGCCGGCGTGCCGGGGTTGTCGTTTGGCCGGTCGTTGCCGTCCTTGCAATTGAACAGCCGCGTTACGCCCCTGATAACGATCTCGGCGAACGGCTGCCCCAGCAGGTTGATGCCGATCCGGTAATTGCTTTCCGCGCAAATGGGCTCGCATAATTTGATGCACAGCGGAACTGCCTGCCCCTGGTTGTGCAGCATGCTTACCTGCAGCGGTTTGTCGTTGAAAAGATGCTCAAGCCGGGCGGCCCCTTCCTTCGGCCAGGCAACGATATGCACGTTGTGATCTTCTGCCATGGTGAGAAAATTTTGAGGTTAAATAAAATGTCTAATGAATCGGGCTTTCGAGTCTTCAAGCGGTTACTACACCAAATCT
>CBINIO010000088.1:0-11256 GCA_966250725.1 uncultured Chitinophaga sp. | reverse complement strand
CATGGAGCCTTTCAGTTTCTCCTGCACGCCTTTGGCCTGGCCCAGCAGCTTTTTTGAATCTTTCAGGAAACCCAGCGAGCCGGTCAATGTATCAAGATAGCCGAAATACTGACCGTTAAGTACTTTCTGGTATTTGTCCGTTTTGTTTTTTAGCGAAGCTTTGAGGTTGCCGAGGGAGTCGATAGAGCGGGTAAAGATATTTTTGGCGGCGATGGAATCGATCTTCATCATTTTCCGCTGCAGGCGTTTTTCCTGTTTGATCATCAGGTTAAGCGCCTTTTCGGTACGTTTGTTCACCTGGCTTTCCAGCTTGCGGCTTTTTTGTTTCACCTGCGACAAATACTTTTCAGGCACCGCCCCGGCCTTTTGGAGAAGGCTGTCCTGCGCGGCTGCGGGTAAAGACAAAACAATCAAAAGTAATATGCGGGTAAACATTTCCAGGTATAAGCGTTAATACAGATTGGAAAGATAGGTTATTCCTTTTTCTTTTTTTCTTTTCCTTTCAGTTTTTTTATGACTTTTTCTTCGTTCATGATGTCCAGGTACATTAACCCGTTGATGTTATGAAGGGTGCAGGACAGGTAATACTTAAATTCCTCCCCGATGATATAATCGATGGTAACGGTATCCTTTGCGAGACGGAGCCTTTTGTGCGGTTCGCCGAAAAGCGCTGCCAGGTCCGTTTCGGTACAGGCCGACCGGAGGGGCAAATGCAGCGCGTCCAGCACTTTGGCGATCATGCCGCCGTCGTCTTTTGTAAAATCCAGTGAAATGGCGCGGGTTTCGTCGGGCTCGTTGATGAGGCGGAGAAAGGTATTAAAGCCGGACAACTCTCCCACCCACTGCTCGCCCATAAAATCATAGTTCTCTACCTCCCTGTAATCGGGGCCGGCATAGAAGTCGCTTAGCCGGATGTTATGAAATTCCTGGTACGCAATGATATCCATACAAATACACGTTTATAATGAGGTCAGAATGGGCATACGGGTCCTGAGTGCCAAAATAGCCGCTGGAGTTATGATACGGGGGAAAAAGCCAATCAGGTTGCATAGGTATTCGCGGTCGGAAAAGGTCTAACCGCAGTATAAATATAGAGCAATTTCTCACATTTTAAAATGAGCGGGTGGAAAATGTGTTGATATAGAGCAATGTATCCCCGGCGATCGTGTAACATTAAAATGTAAGTCTGTCAAAAAAGCTTTTCATTCTGCCGTCTTTCGTTATTTTCGTCTTCAAATATTTGTTACCTATGAAATTTTTATGGCTCGCCATTGTTGCGTTACTCGTACACCTAACGATTCATGCGCAAAATAACACCTTTCCCACTCCTTCCGGTAGCGTAGGCATCGGCACAACGTCTCCTGCGGCAAAACTGCATGTGGTAGACAATAACCGGAGTTACTACGTCAATAAGGCGATTACAGGTCAAACGGAAGATGCACAGGGAATCAATTATCTTCTGCTCCATGAGATCTATACCGGCACCTTGTCAATTGACCGGCATGTACTCGGAAAAATATCCGCAGTAAGGGGCAGCCCAGTAAGCAGCAACAGGAAATGGACAGCGGAAGTGAACACCGCCACCGCTTACAACGGGAATACCGGCTCCCTGATCTATTATAATGAGCCCACACGCCTTGTAACGCTCGTTTATAATTCCAAATCTTATCTGGCATTAGAAATTGCCAATTCATCCACGCTTTACTCCTTCTCATTTACCGGCTATGCTACAGGCGAAGCCCTACAATTGGTTAAAGACAATGTAGTAAGTGCTGTGGCCGCGTTTGCTCCATCACCAATCGGCATACAAGGCAATCTGAGCATTGGCAGTGCATATTCAGGCGCCAGACTTGACGTTTTCGGCGGCCCCAGCTGGACAACTAACAACTGGGCGAAGGCCATGCGAACGTACAACGGTCATGCCATCGAATTTGCCGGCACCAACCGGTCGTTCGGCATTGGCGCTTCCGGCTCCAAGTTCTATTTTTCGCATGTAAATACAGATGGCACCGGGGCGGCAAACTATTATATGGTCGTAGACGGCAGCAATGGCAACATCGGCATCGGCACCGATAATCCACCATCAATGTACAAGCTGGCCGTGGAAGGGACAATCGGCGCAAGGAAAGTAAAAGTGCAGCAGGGTACCTGGTCTGACTTTGTTTTTCATGACGATTACAAACTTCCCTCTTTAAACGAAGTAGAAACCTTCGTACAACAAAACAAACACCTGCCGGGCATTCCTTCCGAAGCCGAAGTACTGAAAGACGGGCTGGACGTCGGGGAAATGAATAAGCTTCTTTTACAAAAGGTAGAAGAGCTGACGCTCTACATCATCGACCTGAAAAAAGAGTCGCAAAGACAGCAGGAAAAAATTGAGCAGCTGGAAAAAAGGCTGGAATAGAAAAAGGGAACGCCCCCAGGCGTCCCCTCTTCATCTCATTTCCTTAATAAAACCTAAAAATCGTCTCCTCCGCCCATATCTCCTCCGCCTTCATCACCGCCTCTTTTCTTCTTGAAGATCGTTGCGTCCATCTTGCCGAAACGCCAGCTCACGTTGAGGCGCAGCTCGCGGCTCACGCGTTTGCGGTAACGTTCGGAATCGGAGAAGGTGGTCCTCGTCCAGCTAAGGTCGCGGTCGGTATTGAAAATATCGTTCAGGCCGAGCGATACGGAGAAATTCTTTTTCTTGAAGAAATCTTTTTTCACCGCCATGTCTATCTGGTATTCGGGGGCGTCCTCTCCCTGCGGTTCGATGCGGCGGCCTTCGTATTCGCCGGTTACCTGCAGCGTAAGGTTCCAGGGCAGCTTGGTGTTGCTGTTCACTTTGCCGAACCAGACGAACCCGGAATTTTCGAGGTTCAGGGCGCTGATCTCCCGCTGCTGCAGGTTCACGTTGGCGGTCATGTCCCAGGCTTGGGTGATCTGCGTGCGTACCGTCAGCTCCGCGCCGTATGGGTTCTCAACGTCGGCATTGATCGGGTAACGGAGCACTACCTTCCGTTCCTGCCCGTCGAGGTTGAGCGTGGTATCGATGGAAAAGTCGGTGATCGCGTTGTTGGTATTGCGGAAATAAACGGACGCGAGCACGTTTACCTTCTGGAAAAATTCTTTCAGGTAGGACAGCTCGAAGCTGTTGGTAAATTCCGGCGTCAGCGAGGGGTTGCCCCTGCGGCCTGAATTGGCGTTGTATTCGATATTGGGCAGCAGGTCGCGGAACCAGGGGCGGCGGATGCGGCGGCTGTAGTTCAGCTGCAGCTCATGATTGCCTTTGAGCTTCTGCGAAAGGAATATGCTCGGGAACAGGCTGATCGGGTAATCGATCTCGTAATTGGCGCCTTTCACGTTTTTCATTTCGCCGCTGTAGAACGATTGTTCCGCGCGCAGGCCGGTCTGGAAGCCGAAATTGCCAAAACCGCCGGTGTAGCTGACGTCTGCTGCGTTGATCTGCTCGGTGTAATGGTAGTTGTTGGACAGGGAGGAATCGTACCTGAACTCGCCCGTGGCGAAATCTTTCCCCATCGTCGTGAGCACGTTGTTAAAGGTGCGGTTATTGGAGCGAAGCCCTGCTTCGATCTTCATCTTTTCGTTGATCGGATTTACGAAATCCACCTGGCCGGTAAGATAGGTCGTGTTGCCTTTGCTGTCGCCATAGCGTACTTCGGGCTGGTTCGGCGATGTGCTCGGCGTGCCGTCCATATTAAAATACTCGAGCGAATAATCGCTTCTGCCTTCGCTGTTCGCGCGGTTGTAGGTAAGGTCGCCCGTCAGTTCGCGGCCTTCCTTGGCGAATTTGTGGCTGTAACGTATCTGCGAAGAATAATTGCGGAACTGGTTTTTGCTGTCGTTGACGCCGTTGCCGTAACGCAGGCGGTTCTTGCCGGCGTCCAGGTCGTACACGGTCTGGCTGTTCATATTATTGAAGTCGCCGCCGGTGATGCCTTGCGAAAGGGTGATGGTGTTACGGTTGTCGATGAACCAGTCGAATCCGATGCGGCCGTTCTGGAACCTGCGGCCGAATTCGCCGTCCTGATATTGATCGAGATAAGTGGTGTCGCCGTTTTCCCAGCTTTTGCGCAGCATGTGCTGCGTCATGGGCGAGCGGCGGTCGCGCAGGCTGTAGTTGAGGAACAGGTTCACTTTACCCTGGCGCGCGTTGAGGTCAACGCCTGCGTTGGCGCTTTTGGTGGTGCTGTAGCCGCCCTGGATAAGACCGTTCAGCCCTTCGCGGCGGTTCTTTTTCAGCACGATGTTCAGGATGCCGCTCATACCTTCCGCGTCGTATTTGGCGGAGGGGTTCGTCACCACCTCCACGCTGGCGATCGCGTCAGCCGGTATCTGGTCGAGCGTAAGCGTGCTGGGCCTGCCGTCCACAAAAATGGTGGGGCTGCCGTTGCGCACGGATACGTTGCCGTCAATGTCCACGTTCACGGAAGGCACCTGGCGGAGTACGTCGGTGGCGGTGCCGCCGATGCTCGCAAGGTTTTTCTCTACGTTGAACACACGTTTGTCTATCTCCATGGTAAAGGCCGGCTTCTCTCCCACTACTTCCACGCCTTCGAGGGCTGTGGCGGCGGCTTTGAGACGGATATTACCGACATCGGAGCGGTTCTTCACCGTTACCGTTTTATAAAAGGTTTGGTAACCGATAAAATAGATCTTGAGGATATAAGTGCCTGCGGGGATTTCTTTAAAATCGAAATCGCCGTTGCCGCGGGAGAGCATGCCTGTGACGATGCTGCTGTCTTTGGCTTTGAGAAGCGCCACGGATGCATATTCCACTGGTTTGCCGCTCTGGTCGTCCAACAATTTACCAAGGATCTCTGCCTGGCCGCCGGGTTTTCCCTGCGCCATTGCCTGTGTGCTCGTCCACAGAAATCCAGCTAATAAAATGAATAATGTTTTCGTCATACTGCCTAAAACTAGGATGGATATTACTTTCGCCCGCAAATTACATAATCGGGGAGGAAGGGAGGAATTAAATGGATGGGTGGCAAACGGTTGGAGATCAACAATGACGGCCATTTCGGCTGAAATGGTGTTATAACGCGTTTTAGCTGGGTTTAGCAGGAAAACAACCGGCGGCGAAGGGGTTGCCGAACGGCAGGAAAGCGTGTTGAACGGACAATTATGGGATCAGCGGCCGGTTTGCAGGACGGAAAGGGGGTTATGGACGTACCCGGAAGATATCGGACTGAAACGATTTTGCAGTATACGTTACAGTTATTGCGGGGTGGAGCGCTTTTCAACATAACTGGACGCAGCAAGCGTTACAGTTATTCCGGTTCGGAACATTTTTCAACGTGAACAGGACGCAGCATTCTTTACAGTTATTGCGGTTGGAACGCCTTTCAACATAAACCGGACGTAGCATGCCTTACCGTTATTGGAACGCTTGCCGCGCCTATTCTCCCGTAAAAAAATCCTTAAAAGGCGCCGGTTTATACCGCAGGTCAGACACCTCCACCGTAAGCCCCTCTCCCTTAGGCGATTGGGCGTAAAACCCGATGCGCAGATCGTCCGTACCGGCGATGGTGAACGTACGCAGCAGCTCCCACTTCTTTCCATCCACCGAACAATAAAAACAATACACCTTCCCCGCCCTTACGGCTTTGAGATACAGTTCCCCGCCCGCAACGCTGCGGTGGTAATTATCGTCTGTCACACGATTGCGCACTACGGACGAACCGATCGTCACCCCGCCTCCTTCGGTCTTCTCCAGCAGCAGCTTGGCCCAGTTGGAAGAATCGGTGTAAAGGATAATGGCCGCGCCGTCGTACAGGGTGTTGAATTGCGGCCGTATGCGCGCCGAAAAGATGAACGCCGAATCGGGCCTGAACAGCAGCATCGGCACCCGGTGCACGTAAAAACTGCCGTCTACAAAACAATACAGGTCGGTAGCTTTTGCCGCCTTCATGGTAAACGAATTGGCCGAACGGACCTTGATATCCGCCATGGGAGCATTCCAGCTGAATACATGCGGAACGGAGGAAATACGGACGGAATCCGAAGCGCGCGTAGCGAAAGCGCAAAGAGCGATGCATGCTGTGGCAAAAAACCGGGTAAACATATGACGTTATAACTTAAATGATAATTTTGAAGAAGACGTATGTGCCGGGATAAAGTACCATTTTTCCCAAACCTCCCACCGTCTTGTCTTTGAAAGGCCAACAAAATTGGAGACCTGCATAAAATGCCGTAATTTTCTATAACAAACTCCGATTAAGTTTTCACCCCAACATCGTGTTCATTAACCTCAAATTTCTACCCCAATGGACGCAAAACAAAAGTATTCCTTTATCGGCCTGTTATTAATGTTCTTCGGCACCCTGCTCGCTCTCTGCGCGATGAATGCGGAAGAACAGTCCGTAGGGCTGGGTATCATCGGCGCCGTTACTGCACTGGCAGGGCGGGTGATCGGCACCTATGGAGAAGACTGGTTTGGCTAAGCCGCGCTTATAACAATTTCTGCAGGTGGTAATAAAACCCGCCCGAGAACGCCACCGTCTTCACAACGCCAAAGCCCAGCCGCTCGTACAACCGCTGTGCATCGGGATTGTCCGTGCTCACCAGCAAACCCGCGAACGCCAGGCCTTCACGTTTCCCTTTCTCCGATGCGGCCATGATCAGCTGTTTGCCAATGCCTTTGCCCCTGCTTGCTTCGGACACCGCAATGCTGTCCAGGTAAAATTCGCCGGGGCCCGTTTCGTCTTCGGGTTGAAAACGGCAGCCGCGCAATTGTTCGATATGGTCCAGCACCGGCTTGCGAAGCTCGTCGAGCCGGCCGCCGTCGTACGCGATAATAAGCCCGCCCGCCCCGCCTTCATCTTCATACAGCAACGCGTTTTCGAAACTATACTGGTTGCCGGGCCGGCTGAACAATGTTTCGAATATGGGAACGGCCTCCCGCGAATCGTCAAGCCCGGTGAGCTTCAGGGCTATTTCGCGCATGGCGTGGAACAGGAGCGGGACGGCGATGGCGGCATCCCCGGGCGTGGCGGGTCTGATCATGTTTTCAAAGATACCCGAAAAAATAAATTTGGATTTTCTGAACACCGTTCAGTATATTTGTACCGTAAACAAAATACCGGAATGGGAATATCCGACAGAAAAGAAAGAGAGAAGCAGGAAATGAAAAAGCTCATCATCGATGCGGCTTTGCGGATGTTCGTGGAGGACGGGTATGAAAAGACCTCGATCCGCAACATTGCGGACAAGATCGAGTACAGCCCCGGCACGATCTACCTGTATTATAAAGACAAAGACGAGCTGCTGTACGCCGTTCAGAAGGTGGCGTTCAGTAAAATGCTCGAAGCCTTCCAGCAGGAGGCCACGAGCCGCAGTCCCTGGAAACGGCTGGAGCAGATCGCGTATACGTATGTGAACTTCGGCATTCGCCATCCCGACCTGTACGACCTGATGTTCATCATCCGCGCGCCGATGAACACCGCCGAAAAAAAGGGCGACTGGGATAACGGGGACGCCTGTTTCAACTACCTCACCGACACGATCAGCGAGTGTATGGAAAAAGGCCTGCTACGGTATTCCGATCCGCGCGTGGCCGCTCTCTCCATCTGGTCGATGGGTCACGGCCTCGTATCGCTGCAGGTGCGCTGCCGCTTCAAGGTGATGGAGCTGTCGGACGACCAGGTGAGCGACATGATCAATCTTTCGATCAAGGAATTTTTAAGGACGATAAAGGCGTAGGTGCTTTATTAACAGACCTTCCGTCGATCAGGAAATTTCTAAGAACGATA
Organism: uncultured Chitinophaga sp.; assembly: GCA_966250725.1. Lineage (GTDB taxonomy): Bacteria > Bacteroidota > Bacteroidia > Chitinophagales > Chitinophagaceae > Chitinophaga. The sequence continues at coordinate 3,499 of CBINIO010000088.1, read as the reverse complement.
AAACCGTAAACATCCAGGAATGTTTCACGAACGATCCGTTCCTTCTTTTCAAAACAAACAACACGCAATCTCCGGATTGCTTTTTTTAAGACCTAATACTAAACACCGTTCAGTATGTTATCAAAGATCATAAACCTTATTGTGTTTACCGCGGTGCTCGGCGGCAGCGCCTTTGCACAGGAGAGCCGGCTGGATGCATACATCCGCGAGGGGTTCAGCCGGAACCAGGCCATCGCCCGGCAGAACTTCCAGCTCGAACGCAGCATGATGGCCCTGCAGGAAGCGCGCGCTTATTTTATGCCAACCGCAAGCGTTCTCAGCACATACACCAGGGCGGGCGGCGGCCGCACCATCGACATTCCCACGGGCGACATGCTCAACGGCGTGTACGCCACGCTCAACCAGCTGACGCAAAGCCAGAAATTCCCGCAGCTGGAAAACCAGTCCATACAGCTGACGCCGGACAACTTTTACGACGCGAAAATACGCGCCTCGCTCCCGCTGGTGAACACCGAGATCTGGTACGCCAAAAAGCTCCGGCAGGAAGACATCACCCGCCAGCAGGCCATCGTGAACGTTTACAAACGCCAGCTCGTCAAAGACATTAAAACGGCCTATTACCAATACTTCCAGGCCTCCCGCGCAGTGGACATCTACCGCAACGCCCTGCAGCTGGTAATGGAAAATATCCGCGTAAACAAAAGCATGCTGGACAACGGCATCCGCAACAGCACTTCCCTCACCCGCGCACAAACCGAGCAGCAGCGCGTGGAAGCCAGCATCGTGCAGGCGCAGAACGACCGGAAGAACGCCCAGGCGTATTTCAACTTCCTTCTCAACCGCAACCTGCAGGATTCTATCATCCTGGACAGCGCCATTCTTCATACCGGCGCCACGCTTCCGCCCAGCGCGCCCCAGCGGCGCGAAGAGCTGGTCCAGCTGGAATCCGGCCACAGAATGGCATTGCTGGCGGAGAAAAAAGAGCGCAGCGCTTTCACGCCCAAAGTGAGCACCTTTCTCGACCTCGGTTCGCAGGGATTTGATTTCGCGTTCAATAAAGACACCCGCTATTATCTCTGGGGCGTCAACCTGCAGTGGGACCTGTTCACCGGCGGCCAGCGCAAATACCGCATCCGGCAGGCCAGTGCCGACGCCGCCATGGCCCAGGCCGCTTACAACGAAACCCAGCAGGGCATCCGGCTGGAGCAGCAGCGCGCCGCCAATAACCACCGCACCGCCTCCGTGAATTTCAACAGCGCGCAAACACAGCTGCAGCTGGCCGAAAAATATTACCGCGATCAGTTCAAAGTATACAAGGAAGGGCAGCTGCTCTACATCGAGCTGCTCGACGCGCAGAACCAGCTCACACAGGCCCGCTTACAGCTGCTGCAGGCCTGGGCGCAGGTGCAGATCTCACAGGCGGACATCGAGCGGGCGCAAGCCGCTTACCCGCTGAATGAAAACATCCATCACTAAAATATAAACGCATTGTATGAAACCGTACTTACTTCTCCTTTTAGCGGCCCCTGCCCTGCTAAGCGCATGCGGCGGCCAAACCACCGCCTCCGGCATTCCCGCGGCGGACGCGGTGCCCGTAAAACTCCTGCCGTTGTCCGAGCAGCCCGCAGGCGGCAGCATTCCCGTGTCCGGCATGTTCACCACGGACGATGAGGTACTGCTTTCCTTCAAAACCGGCGGCATCGTGCAGCGCATTACCGTCAAAGAAGGCGATGCCATCCGCCGGGGGCAAACGGTGGCCGTGCTCAATCCCACCGAAATAGACGCCGCCGTGCAGCAGGCGCAGCTGGCCTTCGAAAAAGCCGGCAGGGATCTTCAACGCGCCACCAACCTGTACAACGATAGCGTAGCGACGCTGGAACAATTGCAGAACGCAAAAACCGCCAAAGAAATGGCCGCGCAGCAGTTGCGTACCGCACAGTTCAACCGCAGCCACAGCGTGATCACCGCGCCGCGCAACGGTTTCGTGCTGCGCAAGCTCGCTTCCGAAGGGCAGCTCGTACAACCCGGCACGCCCATTCTTCAAACCAACGGCGCCGGATCGGGCGCCTGGCTCCTGCGCGTGGCCGTCAGCAATCGTGAATGGGCCGCGATCCGGCTAAACGATAAAGCCAGCGTGGAAGTAGAGTCCGTTCCCGGCAAAACCTTTACCGGCATGGTTTCCCGCCGCGGCGAAGGTATCGATCCGGCGACCGGCGCTTTTCTCATCGACATAAAACTGACCGGTCAAAAACCCTCCAATATCGCCTTTGGCATGTTCGGCAAAGCGACCATCAGCACCACCGCCAAAAACAGCGGCGGTACATCCGGCTGGGCCATCCCCTACGACGCCCTGCTGGACGGCGATGGCAGCAGCGGGTTCGTGTTCGTTACCAACGACGGCAAAACCGCGCGTAAAGTACCGGTTACCATCGCCGCCATCGAGAAAGACCATGTGATCGTCAGCGCAGGGCTTGAAAACGCCGGCCAGCTCATCATTTCCGGCAGCGCCTACCTGACAGACAGCAGCCGCATCCGCATCATCCCATAAATCACTTCCATGAAAATATCAGATTACGCCGTAAAGAATTACCAGTTCACCCTGGTGATCTTTATTATGATCATCGCGCTGGGCATCACCACCATTCTCAACATGCCGCGCTCCGAAGACCCGGAAATGCACGCGCCCACTTATTCCGTGGTGGCCGTGTACCCCGGCACCAGCCCAAAAGACATGGAAGAACTGATCGTGGACCCGCTGGAAAAGGAATTCAGCGGCATGGAGAACGTGCTGCGCATCCGCACTTCCATCCGCGACGGGCTCGCCGTGTTCCGCATCGAATATAAATACAGCAGCAACGTGGAGGACAAATACCAGGAAGTGGTGCGCGTGGTGAACAACAAACGCCGCGACCTGCCGCAGGAAAATCTCTTTATCGAAGTGGAGAAGTTCCAGCCCTCCGACGTGAACGTGCTGCAGATCGCGCTTATTTCGGGAAACGCACCGCGCGACAGGCTCAAGTTCTATGCGGACAACCTGCAGGAGCAGCTGGAAAGGATCACCGCGCTGAAGAACGTCGAGATATTCGGTCTTCCCGAACAACAGGTACGCGCCGAGCTCGACCTTGAAAAAATGGCGCAGATGAACCTGCCCGTCAACAATGTGATCGCCGGCCTGCAAAACGAAACGCTCAGCATCCCCGGCGGCAGCGTAGAGGCCGGCAACCGCACCTTCAATATCAAGACCAGCGGGAATTTCCATAGTCTTGACGAAATAAAGAACACCATCGTGTACAGCAGCGCGGGCAGGAACATCTTTCTGAAGGACATCGCCAAAGTGTATTACGGGTATGCCGACGAAAATTACCAGACCCGCCTGAACGGCTACCGCTGCGTGTTTGTGGCCGCCGCACAGAAAGAGGGCGAGAACATCACCCAGACACAAAAGCTGTACAAACCGGTGCTGGAGCAGTTCCGGAAAACGCTTCCCGCCAACATCGAC
>CBINIO010000087.1:0-11310 GCA_966250725.1 uncultured Chitinophaga sp. | reverse complement strand
GCCTTTGCTGCATCAGCCCCTGCTGGTGCAGCTGGCGTTCCGACGATTGCAGGAACTCCAGCGTTTCTTCCAGCCTGCGCGTTCTTTCAGACACGCGCATTTCCAGCATCCGGTTCTTGTAATGGCTCCGCGCCAGCCGGATGCGCATAAAAACGAACACGAACAGCCCGAGGAAACCCGCTATCAGCAGCCGGAACCACCATTCCTCGTACCAGGCCATCTTTACGGTAATGTGTATCACGCGGTCGGTGTAATTATGTACGCCGAAACCGTTCACTTTCCTGATGCGCAGCCGGTAGCCGCCGGAATGCAGTCGCGAGAAGGTGATCGACCCGTCCGCCTCCACCGGCAGCCAGATGCCTTCCCCTTTGACGCCTTCCAGCATGTAGAACAGCTGGAGGTTGTACGCATCGCCGAAATACGGCGTGCTTACTTCGAGCCGCAGCTGCTGGTAATTGTCCGGCAGCACGATCGTATCGGAAAAAGCGATGCGCCGGGTGTCCATCTGCACGTTGTCCACGAACACCGCTTTGTCCGGCACTTCGGCTTTAATGCGGGAAGGCGGGAACACCACCAGCCCGTCCAAAGAAGGCAGCGAAAGGTTGCCGTTCGGCAGCTTCAGCGCGCAGGGCTGGCAGCCGCCGTTAAATTCGTTGGTATTAAAACCTTTGCTCTTGCCGTAATAGAGATAAAAAACAAACGAGCTTTCCCCCGCCGCGTACGCCAGCAGGTCTTTGCGCGCTACCTGGAAAAGGCCTTTGTTGGTGGTGATCCAGAAAAAACCGTTATCGTCCGCCGCGATGCAATGCGCCGTGGCAAGGTACTGCAGCTTGTCCATCGGCATCTGGTACAGCCTGCCGTTCCGCAGGAGAAAAAATCCCCTGTCGTAGGTGGTCGCCCATACCTCGTCCGGCCCCGCTACGTAAACGCTGCGCACGTAATGGCCGTTAAGCCCTGCAACGCTGTCCACCTTCGCGTGGGCGAGGCTCACCTTGTACAGCCCTTTGCCCGAGCCGGCCCATATGATGCCCGGATGCTCGTACGCCATGTATGAAACATCGGGCACCGCCGCGGTAAACAGCAGCGGCACGGGGTCCGGCTCGCCGGTATCGAGAAAGTACAGCCCCGATTTTCTTGTGCCGATCCAGAGGCGTCCATCCTGCCCGGCGTACAGCTGTGTGATAATATCTTGCAGCCGCCGTTCCCATAGCAGCTTTGTAAAATCGTGGTTGAACTTCATAAGGCGGTGCTCCGATTTATACCAGCGGTTACCCTGCGGGTCCGTTTGTATGCTGTAAAAATCCCCGCCGAAATATTGCCGCAGCAGCGGAAGCTCCTTCACCCTGCCGTTTTCGCCGAACTCAAATCCCTGGGGCGTGATCACACTGCCATTGTCCCCCGGCGTCTGCGCGTAAAACAGGTTGCGCACGCCCGGCCCTCCGCGCATGGGCCGGAACTGTTTTTGGGTGATCACGTACAGGCCTTTGGTGAAGCTGCCGAGAAAGAGGCGCCCGTTGGCTTCGTCGTGGTAGACGGAAATAATGTCCGCGCGGTGCAGGTCGAAGTGCGGCAGCACCAGCTTTGTATGCAACGTGTTGCCTTCGCCTTCGCGCAGGCTGTACAGGTTGTTGCCGAGATAAACGAACAGCTGCCGGGTGCTGAAGTTCCAGTACAGCTCCATGTTGCGTTTGCCCTTGCGGTAACCGCCGTCCTGCAGGAGGTCGCCGTAAAGGGATGCTTCGGACTGGCCGTTTTCGCCGAGGGCAAGGAAACGCCCGTCGCGATGCAGGTAATACAAATGCCGGCCGAGGGTAAAAAAATTCCAGGGGTTGCTGTGCGCGAACGGGCGGCTGTATTGCAGAACGCCGCGCTCGTTAAAGGAATAGTCGTTCCCGGAAATAAGAAAATGGGAATGCGCACCCGTCGGGATCAGGTAGCGGTGAAGGCGTGTGAGGTTCCTGTAATAGTTAGGCAGCCCTATCACCGGGTAGGTTGCCGCGCTGTCGGTGGACGCGAAGTATTCATAATCGCGGAGATCGGGGTCTGATTTGCGCCAGGGAACGGCGGCGCCGTTGTGTATGCGGATGATCTCTCTTTCCGAGGTGCGCGCAAAAAGCATTTTTCGCGCCCCGTCGGGATAGATGTATGTGATACGGCTGGTGCGCAGGGGCAGGTTTGTGCCGTTGAAGTTGCGAAACTTGTGCCCGTCGAAACGCACAAGACCGTTTTCGGTAGCCAGCCACAGGAAACCGGCCTCATCCGGCGCCATGCTTTTTACGCTGTTTTGCGGCAAGCCGTTCTCATCCGTAAAATGTTCTACGGTATAAGGTAACGAATCTGTATCTTCTGCACGGGCATACCATGGACTGCCCGCTAAAAGCAGTAGTAAAACGAACGATCTCATGGCTGTAAAAAATGAATGCGGTTGGTGGCTATATAAATGTGTTAAAGATATGGACGCGCTTCGATAAGGGGTTTCCGACGTTTCATATACAGAAATACATAGCTATATAGGGATGGACTGACCCGCTCCATCCTGCGGATAAACATGACCTCACAAATATAAAAACGAATTATTCGGATTCCTAAGCGTTCGGCCGATTTTTTTACAGCGGGGAAAAATCCGTTTACTCCAGGAAATGGTCGAGGAAGGTTTTTGCAAACGCGGACGCCTGTATCTTGTTATTCAGGTTGCGGCGAAAGGGGCTGCGGAAGGCGAAAAATCCCGGGACGGGCTGCACGATATGATAGAATGGGCGGCTGAGGTCCTGCGAATTGGCGAGGATGATGAACGTGATATCTTTTTCGGGCACTTTCAGGAACAAAGCGGAATAGCCGGTCCACCAGCCGGTGTGCCATACCATTTTCAAACCTTTGTATCTCGTAACGAACCAGCCGAGACCGTACTGGATCTTTTTGCCGCGCTCGGTCACGAAAGGCGTCCACACCTGCTCCCAGGTTTCGGGGCGCAGGAAACGTTTTTCGTCGATGGCGGCGGAATATACGGCGAGGTCCGCCACGGTGCTCATTAATCCTGCCGCGGGGCCAAAGCCGTACCGGAAGGTTACCGGCGTCAGCTGTTTTTTCTTCTTGTCCCAGTCGTAGGGCCTGGCCGTCCATGAAAGATACGTAGCCCGGTCGAAGCCGCTGAGCGCGAAGTGCAGGCTGTCGTCCGTGCTGGGCGCGGTGCGTGCAAGACCCAGCGGTTTGATGATGGTGTCCATCAGCAGCTTCCCGAAGCTGCCGCCCGACGCTTTGTTGATAACGGCCCTCAGCTGCTGGTACCAGCTGCCGTTGTAGCGGAATGCATAACCGGGTTTGTAAGCGTTCCAGACATTTCCCATGGCGGTATGCGTGAGCAGGTGCTTTATTTTGATGCGCGGGTCGCTGCCCCAGCGCGCGCCGAGGTTGATGCCGTATTGGCCGATCGGGTCGTTGAGGCTGGCCCTGCCTGCTTCCACCTGCTGCATGAGGATGATGGAACCAAAAGTTTTGGTAACGGACGCTACCTGGTACACGGTGTTCTCGTCCGGCGCGATCCTGTTTTCGACATCCGCATAACCAAAGCCTTTTTTCCAGGCGAGGGTTTTACCGTGCATCACGCCGACGGACAAACCGGGAATGTGATATTTTTCCCGGAGCGATTCCAGCTTGTTTTCGAAGGAACGGAGATTGGCGCTCTCCCAGCGGCGGTCCTGCGCATGAAGGGTAAGGGAAAGGATCAGGAGAAAAAAAATGGCGGAGGGTTTATGAAGCATGTTGTGGGCGTTTTTTACAAATCTGTTAAAATGCTTTGCCATGGCCTATTCAATTCCGGATTTGAGCAATGCGCGGGCGGAAAATGAATGCTTTTGGGCTGAATAATATTAATTTTATTTATACTATATTTGAGACATCATCCTGTAAACTTGTACAGTCATGAAATACGCCCTATGCCTTTTTTCCGCGCTGCACCTGTTTTTGACGGCAGCCGCCCAAAACGCCGAGTATACGTTGTATGAGCCTTTCCCGGATTCCTGCGGCGAGGTGCTGTTATATCCCGATGGCACATTTTTTCTTGGCGGCGGTTGCCGGGGCCCTGAAAGTTCGGCCGGCAGCTGGCGGCAGGCGCAGGACACCGTGTTCTTCCTGTCAAAAGATCCCGCGCGCATCAAAGCGGTGCAGTCCACCACGGCATACTTTACGCCGGGGGATACGCTGGCCGTGCAGATATTAAGCAACACCGGTGAAAATATTTCGGACCGCGTACGGCTTTGCTGGCGGATGCCCGATGGCGCCGGTGAGATCCCGCTGACCGCTTCCGGCGGCAAAGCGTATATCGCCGGCCCGCCTGTCGATGGCCGGCTTCTGCTAAGGGTATTGGGCCGGGACGTTGAGCTGCCGCATGGTTTTGCCAATAATTTTATCGTGAAGCTGAACATACCGGGAAAATGGGCCGCCGCTTCGGGTTGGTGCCGGCATAGCCGGTTTTACCTGCTGAAAAAAGATGGCCGGCTGATGACGCCCGGCGATCGGGTACCGGTCGCATTGCAATAGGATGGGGTTTGCGGCTATTCCATCTTGCCGGCGCATGGGAAGCGGTTTCTCTTTCACATCAGTTCCAACAACGACAACGCGTTAAAAGCCGCATACGCCTCCTGGTCATTGTCAAAATACACATACATGTCCTTCCCCTTCCTGCGCCACTTTTTACAGAACGCCGCCCACTTGCGCAAGGCTGCGGGCGTATAATCGCCCTGGTATTTCCCGCCCGGGCCATGCAGCCGGATATAAACAAAATCCGCCGTCACTTCGAGGGGCGACACATGATGCTCCAGCTCGTAGATACAAAACGCAGCGTTATATTTCTTCAGCAGCGCATACACTTCCTCCGTATACCAGCTATGATCGCGAAACTCAAAAGTATACCTGAAACCCTCCGGCAGCGCCGCCAGGAATTTTTCCAGCCTCTCCGTGTTTATCCCGAATGAAGGCGGCAGCTGGAACAGCACCGGCCCCAGCTTTTCTTCCAAATGCCGCACGCGCCGGAAAAATTTATCCATGCTTTGCCTGTCCACCACCAGCTTTTTCATATGCGTCATATAACGGCTGGCTTTTACGGCGTACACAAAACCTTCCGGCGACGTTTTTCTCCACGCGTTAAAGGTCTTCAGGTCCGGCAGGCGGTAAAACGAGTTGTTGATCTCCACCGTGGAGAAATGTCCGGCATAGTAGGCGAACCATTCGGCGGACTTCAGCTCTTCGGGGTAAAAACGGCCTTTCCAGTGTTTGTACACCCAGCCCGAAGTGCCGATATGAATGTCGCCTTGCCGCATAAAGGCCGCGGCCCAATTTCCATGCCACGCGAACCGGCGAAGCCGCGCCACACTTCCCTTCCCGGTTGTTTACCGGAATTTTGCGGCTGTTCTGAAATGAGCGTTAGAATACCAACACGATCCGCGCATGGCCCTGCTTTTGTGTTATATCATCCAAACACTTTACCATGCTTATTCCGTTAATATCGCTCGCTTTTGTGGTGCTGCTGGTGCTCATCTATGTTTTCGCGCAAGGGAACCGCAAAACGAAAGACCAGGGCAATAAACGCAGGCACAGCCATTAGCTCACCGTTCCTCCCAGATCGCTTTGATCGTTTCTTCCACATTATTGCCCACCGGGCATGCGGCCGACCGCGTATTGCCGCGGTGGCGGGTCCTGCCCTTGCCTCTCCCCAACGATACGATGCGGCTCACCGGCATTTGCAGAAAACCGTTCTTATCCGTGCGCGCCAGCCAGTCGTGCGCATACCGCAGCCATTGATTGCGGTACGTTTCCGGCTGCAGGTAGAACCAGGTGATCTCGTCGTAACCCCAGATAAAATGCGAGCTGGTGTCCGCCACGCCGGGGTTGCGGCTTACACCGAAATTGTCCAGCTCCACCAGGTATGGCAGCGACGCGCATCGCCAGCCGCTGGGCGTTACGCAGCCCTCGCTCCTGCCAAAGAACGCGTCGAGGTAACCGACCTGCAAAATGCCTTCCTGCGGCTTATCCACTACTTCTTTGATGCGAAGCGGGAACGAGTTGAAGTCGAGCAGGCTTCTGCCGTCCACCACCATGCCGCCGGAAGGCGTGTGCGCGTCCAGCAGCACCCAGTGGCGGCGCGTATGGCCTTTGGCGTAAGCGCGCACTTTGGAGAGGAATTGCGCCCAGTGCCGCAGCCCCTTATCCTCCATGCCGATCAGCGCGATCTGCCCCATGTGCAGCGCTTCGCAGCCTAGGTTCATATACGATCCGGCGAGGAACATCAGCCAGAGCTGTGTTTCGGTGCGGGTGATATCCGGCACGCTGCGGCCTTTGCCCCAGTGATCCACGAACTTGCCCTTGCGGTTGAGCATGCTGTCGTAGCGGAAGTTCCGCTTTTCGACGGGCAGGCCGAGGGCTTCGAACGTCCAGGCGGGAATGGCCACGCTGTCCGCGGTCCAGCCCACCGCTTCGAACACGGCCGCCTGGAAGATCACCTCGGGATCGCGGGCATGCACCCGCTCGATGAGCTTGCGCGCGCCGGCCCAGAACGCGGGATTGCTGAGCGTGGTTTCGTGGCCCCAGCAGTAAATGGCGCGGCCGATAAATTTCGCGCCGATGTTTTCGATCAGCCGCACGTCGTCGTCCTTGTAAGGATAAGGGCCGTCGTTTCCATAGGGGTCAACGGCAAGAAATTCCGCCATGGTCACGGAACGGCTGAGATAATATTCGAGGGTTTGCCGCGTGACGCCGTTCCCGTCAAAACGGGCGATAGATCGCTGGGCGCGGGCGGTGGACAAGCTGAGCAGCAGTACGCAGCAGATCGCGTACCTGCGCAAACAAGCGAAGGATAGTATCATAGACGTGGTATTGGTGCTCTCAAGATACGCAGAAGCGCGCGCACTGTCAATAGCGCCCGTTGGCCGCCGCGTTTTTGTTGTATTTGTTGCGGTAGGCCTGCGGCGAAAGGCCCGTTATCTTGCGGAAGAGGTCGCGGAACGCTTTGATGTCGGAATACCCGGTTTCGTACATTACTTCATTCACGGTCTTGCGGCCGGTTTCGAAGGATTTTTTTGCTATCTCCACTTTTACCCTTTGCTGGTATTCCACGGGCGTGTTGCCGGTGGCTTTGAAAAAACGGCGGTCGAAGTTGCGGCGGCTCACGGCGAGACTGCCGGCCAGCCGGTCGATATTCACTTTGGCGTCCGGGTGGCTTTCGATGAATGCCTGCGCCTGCAGCACTACTTCGTCCGTATGGTCTTTTTGCCCGTTGAAGATGGTGAAAGGACTCTGGCTGTTGCGGTCGATGTCTACCTGGAACACTTTGGCGCAAACGATCGCCGTATCGCGGTCGTAATATTTTTCCACCAGGTACAGCATGAGGTGAAGGAATGAAAACGCCCCGCCGTTCGTATAAATGCCGTTCTCGTCGGTGATAAGCCGTTCCGTTTGCAGGTTGACGCCGGGGAACATTTCGCGGAACTTCGCAGCGGCGTTCCAGTGGGTGGAGCAGCTTTTTCCTTCCAGCAGGCCGGTAGCCGCGAGCAAAAAAGCGCCGGTGCAAATGCTGGCCACTTCCGCGCCGCCGCGATATTGCCGGAGCACCCATTGCACCGCTTCGTCATTTTTCATCACTACTTCTTCCAGCTGCTCGTGCGCCAGGGCGGGAATGATCACGACATCCGTTTGCGCGATGTTCCTGATGGAAGCATGGGGATGAATGGAGAACAGGCCGTCGTACAGCTCGGTGGAGCCCGAAACGCCCGCCACCTGCACCTGAAAAACGGCGTCTTTCCCGATGCTCTGGAAATGTTTGTTGGCTTTGCGGAGGAATTTGTACGGCCCGATCACGCTGCTCAGGTTATTCTGTCCTTCCGGGATGAGAATGGTGAGTGATTTCATACATGGCGTTTTGAATCCGTTCTCTAAAGATATGTAACCGAACGGTATCAATAAAAAATATTTCTTCCCTGTACGCCGAACTTCTCCCGGGAAAGGCTCGCCAAAATTCCTCAAAACGTCGGGATTCCGCCCCAGATCCCGCTACTGTTGTTTCTCCGGGGTATTTTTCATGCGCGGGCAACCAGTTTGGAGCGATCATTGTATGATATCATAGAACAAAACCATTCGTTATGAGAAACAAATATCCTGTGGGCATGATTGCCTTACTGATGGCCGGTTTTATCACCACCACCTCCTGCAACAACGACGACGATCCCGACAACTCACCGATATTGCTGTTCGAAATACCGCTCAGCACCAAAATGGAGAACCCCGCGCCTCCGGGCAGATCGGAGACCGGCTTGCTCACCATGCAGCTTTACGCGGACAATACGCTGCGCTACAATTTTAAAGTAGACAATCTCGCTTCCGGCGATGCGCTTACCATGGCGCATTTCCACGCGGGCGACCCGGTGACCAACGGCCCGGTGATACTTCCTTTCCCCGCATGGAGCGGCAACACGTCCAGCGGCACTATCACGCTGCGGCAATCGCTGGCGGACAGCCTGAAGAACAGCAGTAACGACATCTATTTCAACGTTCACTCCGACCAATACCCCGGCGGGCTGGTGCGCGGCACCGTGAACAGCGACCTGCTGCTGGCGGAAACCATCAATATGAGCGGCGTCAATGAAGTGCCGCCCGTGGTGACCACCGCTACCGGCGTGGCTTTGCTGAGACTGACCGTTGACCGTAAATTATATTCGAAAGTGACCGTATCCAACATGCCCGCGGGCGACGCCCTTACCATGGCGCACATCCACCGCGGCACCACCGGCGAGAACGGTGAAGTGCTTGTACCGCTGGCCGCCAGCGCCGCCGATTTTGGCATCTCCAAAATGACGCAGCTGGACGAGGCTACCGCCGCCGCCCTCCGGAACGAATCGTTGTACGTGAACGCGCATTCCACTACCTGGCCCAACGGCGTGATCCGCGGACAGATACGTTAACATCGGACCGTCGCATAAAAAAGAAGGAGCTGTATGGATCGTACAGCTCCTTTTTTATTTATCTTGACCTTATGGAAGAAATATACGGGAAAACCTTCACCCGCCAAGACTACACGCAGCAGCCGCTGGCAAAGGGAGAATACGAGGATTGCCATTTCGAGTCCTGCAATTTTTCGGGAACCGATCTTTCGGGCTGCGTGTTCCTCGAATGCTCGTTCACCGGCTGCAACCTGAGCCTGGTGAAGCTCGGCAACACGGCTTTCAGGGAAGTGCGCTTTAAAGATTGTAAAATGCTCGGGATGCGTTTTGACCAATGCAACAAGTTCCTCTTCAATATTTCAACGGAGCAGTGCAACTGTAACAACGCGTCGTTCTTCCAGGTGAGGCTCGCCAAAACCGTTTTCCGTTCCACCCAATTCCACGAAACGGACTTTACGGAATGCGACCTCGGCGGCGGCGTATTCGATCAATGCGATTTCAGTCATGCCGTTTTTGATCAAACCGTGCTCGAGAAGGCGGACCTGCGCACTTCCATCCATTATTCCATCGACCCGGAGCAAAACCGCATCAGGCAGGCGAAATTCTCACTGGCCGGGCTTCCCGGCCTGCTGGGCAAATACCAGCTCGAGATCGACTGACCATCTATTTTTTCTTCATCGCTTTCAGCATCAGGTAATACGCGCCATGCGGCATATCGCCGTGGTTATAGCCTTCCAGCTCGTAGAGATAAGTGCTTTTATGGCCTTTTAATCTCATCATCCGCGCGAAGTAGGCGTTCTCCTCATACCGCCCGAGCATTTCCATCTCGCGGTCGCCGGTAAAGAGGTAGAGCGGCGGCGCATCGGCGCGCACATGGTATAACGGCGCGTATTCGTCTATCAGCGGCTGCCGGTCGTCCTCAAAACCTTCCTCCTTCCGCACGGTGAAATGCGTGATGGCCTGCGAGCTGAAGGAAAACAGTCCGGCGATGCGGTTGGCGTCGATGTGCTGTTTGTTCATCCACTGTTTATCAAGACCGATCATACACGTCAGGTAAGCGCCGGCGGAGTGCCCGGAAACGAAGATCCTGCCGGTATCCCCACCCAGGGAGGCCGCATGTTTGAAAGCCCAGGCCACCGCCGCGGCGGCATCCTCGATATATGCGGGACGTTTTACCTTGGGATTGAGCCTGTAATTAGCGGCGATCACGATCACCTGCTTTTTCTTCAGCTCTTCGGGGATGAACTTGTTGCCTCCGACGATGCCCCCGCCGTGAAACCATACCACCACCGGGGCGTTGGCGGGTTTGGCGGGATAATACACGTCGAGGCGGCAGCGTTCCTTCATATAGGCGTCCTGCTGCCCTTCGCGGTAGGGAATATCGTGCTTTTCGATGTAAGTGGCCGTGTCCTGCGACAATGCGGGGATGGCTGCAAGCAGCATCCAGGTTAAAAGGAAATGCTTCATGTACCAAAAGTTGTGATACAAAGAAAATAAATTAACGGCAGGATCAAAGGCATTTCCTCTCGGCGGTAGTCGGCCTTCCCCGTAAACGCCCGCTGCGGGCTGATCGCAGCGGATAAAAAGTATCGCTCCGGGTTTATTATTCGCTAAAAAATCGATACCTTGAGATGGCAAGATCGTTTAACCCGTTATCGTAAAAGATCCAATTTAGCGTCAATGTATAGTTCATCCCCTCTTTTTATATCAACGCATCATCCGCGGTCATTAGTTATGGGCGCGCTTGAACTGATCCTGGAATAACAGCGCGTTGGCGTTGTCTCCTGTAAAAGAGTTGTCCGGCCGGCAGCTCTTTTTTGTTGCGGTGTCCCGAATAATCCCGCTACGCCCCAAGATATGTGAAAAAGATCCGGCAGACCTGGGCACATAAAAAGCCGTCATTCCCCCGCATGAATGTCGTTATTGCCCCCGTTCATTTCCCGGCAAATGGCGGAGATTTACAGCATAAAAAAAAGACGATGGCAAGAAAAATAATCCTCTCGCTGCATGTTTCGGTGGACGGGTACGTGGCCGGGCCCGCCGGTGAAATGGACTGGATACGGTTTGACGACGACCTGTTCAGCTTCGTGGAAACGATCGCCGCCACGGCGGATACCGCGCTGTATGGCCGCAATACCTGGGAGATGATGGACAATTACTGGCCCACCGCCGACCAGCAGCCCAACGCTAACGCGCACGCCCGTACGCATGCCGCCTGGTACCGGCGCGTAACAAGGATCGTCGTGTCCAACTCCATGAAAGGCCGCGAGCTGCCGCAGACAAGGATCTTCAGCGGCGACATCGCCGAGCAGGCAAAACAGTTGAAAGAAACACCGGGCGGCGACATCATGATCTTCGGCAGCCCCAGCGCCATACAACCGCT
>CBINIO010000086.1:0-11336 GCA_966250725.1 uncultured Chitinophaga sp. | reverse complement strand
ACCGGTATAAATAAAAAAGCGCACAAAGGCATCATCTTATGTTAGACTTAAATGGAAAAAGCATCCTCATCACGGGAGGCACAGGGTCGTTTGGCAAGGCATTCACCCGGGAAGTATTTGATCGCTGGCCGAAGTTAAAAAGGCTGGTCGTCTTCTCCCGCGACGAGCAAAAGCAGTTTGAGATGGCGCAGGACTATCCCGAATCCCTGTACCCCCAGATCAGGTTCTTTATCGGCGATGTGAGGGACCTCGACCGCGTAAAGAAGGCGCTAAAAGGTATCGATTACGTAGTACATGCAGCCGCTATGAAACATGTGCCCATCGCTGAATACAATCCTATGGAATGTATCAAGACCAATATCATCGGTGCGGAGAATATCATCAATGCCTGCTTTGAGACGGGCGTGCAACGCGTGGTAGCCCTTTCCACAGACAAAGCGGCCGCCCCGATCAATCTGTATGGCGCCACCAAGCTGGCATCAGACAAATTGTTCGTTGCCGCCAACAATATAAAAGGCGCTAATCCCATCCGGTTCTCCGTTGTGCGTTATGGCAACGTTATGGGCTCGAACGGTTCCGTGATCCCGTTTTTCCTGAAACGACGCAAAGACGGCGTGCTGCCCATTACCGACCCTTCCATGACGCGCTTCAACATCACTTTAAGAGAAGGGGTTGACATGGTGCTGCATGCGCTCGAAGATGCCTGGGGCGGCGAAATATTCGTGCCCAAAATCCCGTCTTACAAGATCACGGACGTGGCCACCGCCATAGGGCCGGAATGCGAGCAGAAGATCGTGGGCATCCGCGCCGGTGAAAAGATCCACGAGGAAATGATCACCAGTTCGGACTCCTTCTCTACCTACGACCTCGGTAAATACTATGTAATTTTACCCCAGCACACCGATTTTAAGCTGAAGGACTTTATTGAAAAATTCAACGCCGTGCCGGTGCCCCAGGGGTTCCGGTACAACTCGGGCGAAAACAACGAATGGGTGAACGTGGAAGAGATCAGGCGCCTGATCAGGGAACATGTAGACACCGCTTTTTCCATCTAACCGCTTTAACCATATTATGCGCATCATACCTTACGGTAAACAGGACATAGATCAAAAAGATATTGCGGCCGTTGTGGATGCGCTACAGTCGGACTTCCTCACGCAAGGCCCGCGCATTCCCGCCTTCGAGAAAGCATTCGCGGAGTATGTGAACGCCCGCTACGCCGTAGCCGTATCCAACGGTACGGCGGCGCTTCACCTTGCGGCTATGGCGCTGAACGTAAACGAAAATTCGAACGTGATCACCACGCCGGTCACTTTTGCCGCATCCGCCAACTGTGTCCGGTATTGCGGCGGCAAAGTAACGTTTGCCGATATTGACCCTGCAACGGCCACGCTGGACCTTTCCAAAGTAAAAGCCCTGCTGGAGGCTTCCCCCAAAGGCACTTACAGCGGCATCATACCGGTCGATTTTGCAGGCTTTCCCGTAAACCTCGAAGCATTCCGGGAACTGGCGGATGAATATGGCTTATGGATCATTGAAGACGCCTGTCATGCACCCGGCGGATATTTTTCAGGCCGCAGCGGCGAAAAAGAATTTTGCGGTAACGGAAAGTTCGCTGACCTGGCGATCTTTTCCTTTCATCCCGTTAAACATATCGCTTGCGGCGAAGGCGGCATGATCACCACCAACGATCCGGCGCTGTATGAAAAGCTGCTGTTGCTGCGTACGCACGGCATTACCAAAGACCCCGCCAAGCTGCACGAAAATCACGGCGGCTGGTACTACGAAATGCAGGAACTTGGCTTCAACTACCGCCTCACCGACTTCCAGGCCGCCCTGGGCCTCACCCAGCTTGAAAAGGCAGACAAGGGACTGGCGCGCCGTCGTGAAATAGCCGCATATTACACGGCAAAATTTGCCGGCAGCCAGGTGGATACCAGCCTGGCGGACAACGGCGACGGGCATGCGTATCATTTGTATATCATCAAAACAAAGAACAGGAAGCAGCTCTACGATAAATTGCGCGAACATCATATTTACGCGCAGGTCCATTATATTCCCGTGCATATGATGCCTTATTATCAAAATCTCGGCTATCGTAAAGGGCAGTACCCGCTTGCGGAAGCATACTACGAGGAATGCCTGAGCCTGCCGATGTATCCCGCGCTTTCGCAGGAAGATCTTGATTTCGTTATTCAAACCGTACTCCAATATGCCTGATCCGAAAGAATATGACCAGAAAAGCGCTTTCCAGGAATACGAAGCGGATCAATGGTTCCGTCGCAACAAACCCGTGCTCGACAAATACAACCCGGACAATGATATTGTGATCAACACGATCCGGAACTACCGTTTAAAACCGGAGAATATCCTGGAGATCGGCTCTTCCGCCGGTTACCGGCTGGATGGCCTGAAAAAACGTTTCCCGGCGGCGAACGTATGCGGTATCGATCCTTCTCAGGAAGCGGTGGCGTACGGAACACGGGCATACCCCGATGTGCGGCTGACCGCCGGTACGGCCGACCAGATGGATATGTATGCGGACGGGCAGTTTGACCTGGTGGTGGTCGGTTTTGTATTTTATGTGATCGACCGCCCGCTGCTGCTGAAAGTAATAGCGGAAATAGACCGGGTGCTGGCGGACAAAGGACTGCTTGTTATCGTGGACTTCTTTTCCGAAAAAACGATCAGGAACAATTACCAGCATATCACACAATTCCAGGCATACAGCTACAAACAGCACTACGACAGGATCTTCACCGAAACCGAGCTGTACCAGCTGGTATTCAAAGGTTCGTTCGATCACGGCTCCGGCGAACTGGATCCCAGTGACGACTACTACAACAAATGCAGTGTGAGCCTGTTGAAGAAAGATATTTATGCAGCTTATAAATAAGATCATACTCGGCACCGTGCAGTTCGGCATACCCTACGGCATCAACAACCGGGCAGGCATGCCCGGCATGCAGCAGGTGTTCGATATCCTGGATGTGGCTGGCGGCAACGGCATTTCCATGCTGGATACCGCCGAGGCGTACGGCGAAGCGGAAGCGGTCATTGCCGCTTATCACCGGCAAACGGACAGGCGTTTCGGGATCATTTCCAAATTTAGCGGTCAGGCGCAGCTGGAAGATTATACGCGGAAAAAGATCGGGCTTCTCGGTGTCGACCGGTTGTATTCCTATATGTTCCACAATTTTAAGGATTACGCGGAGCGGCCTGATTTGATGGACGGCTTGAAGGACCTGAGAACAAAAGGGCTGATCCAAAAGATCGGCATATCGGTTTATACCAACGAAGAGCTGGCCGCAGTAACCCGCGACGCGGACATCGAGCTGGTACAGCTGCCGTTCAACCTGCTCGACAATAACACGCAACGCGGGGCGCTGCTGGAAAAAACGAAAGAAGCCGGGAAAGAAATCCATGTACGGTCGGTTTTCCTGCAGGGATTGTTTTTTAAGGACAGCGGCTCTTATCCCGAGCAACTGGCGCCGCTTGCGCCCTACGTAGAAAAGCTCCGGCAGCTGGCGCTCGTACATGAAGTACCGCTGAACCAGCTGGCATTAAATTATGCGCTGGCGCAGCCTTATATCGACAAAGTACTGATAGGCGTCGATTCGGCCGGGCAATTACGTGAGAACCTGCATGCCATCTGGCCGGCCACGCCCGCTTACCGGCATTTGTTCGCCCAGGTGAACGACATCGTCGTGAAAGAAACCTCCTTGTTAAATCCTGCAAACTGGCGATAATGCAAGTAGCAGCTATTACACAGGCAAGAATCGGCTCTTCCCGCCTCCCGGGAAAGATACTCCGCGAGATCAACGGCATCAGCCTGCTGGAGATACACCTGCAAAGGATCAAGACGGCCGTCACCATAGACCGGCTGATCGTAGCCACTACGCTGGAACCGGGTATCGAACCCGCCCTGCGGATCGCAGATAAGAACGGCGTGGAATATTTCCAGGGCAGCACGCACGATGTATTGGACAGGTTTTACCAGGCGGCGAAACTGGTGCGGCCGGAATACGTGGTGCGCCTGACCGCAGACTGCCCGCTGATAGACCCGCGGCTGATCGACAAAGTGGTGCGGTTCACCCGGAAGCGGCAGCTGGATTATTGCAGCAATACGCTCGAAGAAAACTATCCTGACGGACAGGACGTGGAAGTATTCCATTTTTCCGCGCTGGAAAAGGCCTGGCGGGAAGCCGTTCTCCCGTCGGACAGGGAACATGTGACCCCGTTTATCCGGAAAAATTCGGATTATATGGGCGGAACGATGTTCAAAGCCGCCAATTTCAACGACGGCGCGCAGCTTGGCGGTCTGCGCATGACGGTGGACGAACAGCGCGACCTGGACCTGATCACGGAACTGGTTACACAGCTGGGAACCGGCGCCAGCATGGAAGCGTATGCAGAATTTCTCCAGGCGCACCCTGGCGTACGGTCCATCAACAGTGATATTCAAAGAAACGAAGGCTATCAAAAATCTTTAGATAATGACCAATAAGTTCATAAAGTCCGATGTATTCAGAGGCAGGATACACGACCTGATACCAGGCGGCGCGCATACGTATTCCAAAGGCGACGACCAGTTCCCTTTGCTGTCGCCGGCTGCGATCAGCCATGGTAAAGGATCGCAGGTATGGGACATCGACGGCAACCAATACCTGGACTGTTCCATGGGGCTCACTTCGGTGATACTGGGTCATGCGTACGAACCGGTGCTGGAGCGCGTACGTGCGGAACTTGAGAAAGGCGTGAACTTTCAGCGCCCCGCTTACATCGAAATGGAAATGGCAGAACGTTTCCTGGGAAATATCCCCGGGCACGACATGATCAAGTTTGCCAAGAACGGCTCTACCGTAACCACCGCAGCTACCAAGCTGGCGCGGGCTTACACCGGCCGCAAGCTCATCGCCTTCCCCGGCGACCATCCCTTTTATTCGTACGACGACTGGTTCATCGGCAAAACCGTTTGCGATAAAGGTATCCCTGAGGAGATCTCTGCATTGTCCGTTACTTACAAATCGGACGACCTCGATTCCCTGAAGGAATTATTTGAAAAATACCCGGGACAGATCGCCTGCGTGATTTCCGAACCGGAAAAGAACTTCGGCCTGCCGGAAGGTTATCTTGCCAAAGCCATAGCGTTGACGCATCAGCACGGCGCGCTGTATATTATCGACGAAATGATCACCGGTTACAAAACGGCCTTCCCCGGCTCGCTGACCAAATACAAGGTAAAGCCGGACATGGCTACCTGGGGCAAGGGCGTGGCGAACGGCTTTTCCTTCTGTGCGCTCACCGGCACCAGGGAGATCATGGAGCTGGGCGGCATCAGGCAGACGGGGAAAGAAAAAGTATTTCTTGTGTCCACCACGCACGGCGGCGAAACGCACAGCATCGGCGCGGCCATCGCCACCATCGATGTGTTCGAGCAGCACGACGTGATCGGGCATAACCACGCGATTGGCGACGGGCTGATCGCTCAGTGCATGAGCGCGCTGAAGCGCTCCGGCATGGAGGATTACGTGACGATAGCGCCCTGCAACTGGATGCCTGTGTTTGTTTTCAGGAACCGGCAGAAAGAAATATGCAGCGGCATGCGCACCCTTGCCATGCAGGAAATGATCCGCCACGGCGTATTGTTCCAGGGGGTGTTCGTGCCATGTTTCTCGCATACGGGAGAAGATGTGGCGCACTTCGCGGATGCCTTTGACAGATCGCTGGAAGTTTACGCCAAAGCGCTGGAAGACGGCTATGACAAACATCTCAAAGGAGAACCGGCCAAACCCGTTTTCAGAAAATATCTTTAATGCGGGAACGGACAAAAATATTATTTCGTTGCGACGGCGGTCCGCAGATCGGCCTTGGTCATGTGATCCGCAGCTGTGCGTTGGCTACCATGCTCAGCGAAGCGTTCGACTGCCGTTTTTTGATCCGCGACCCATCCGAGGCGCTGCGCAGGTATGTGACCGGCGCCGGGTTCCCGCTCACAACACTGCGGGGCGGCGATCCCACGACATCGCCGGACGCCGGCTTTGAGGCCGAGGCAAGATCATGGGCGGAAGAGCTGAATGGCGATGAAATACTCGTGCTGGATGGGTACGCGTTTAATACCCGGTACCAGCAGCTGCTGAAAACAAAAGGCAACAAGATCGTATGCATCGACGACATCCACGCCTGCCACTTCGTGGCCGACGCCGTGATCAATCATGCCGGCGGCATCAGCGCGGCCGACTATTCGCTGGAACCTTTGACGCGTGTATATCTCGGCACCGGCTATGCCTTGCTGCGCCCGTCCTTTCTGCAGCCGCAGAACGATACGCCGCGCGAAGACGCGATACTGGTCTCCATGGGCGGCGCAGACCCGAAGAACGATACGATGGCCGTATTGGAATTGCTGCGTAGCAAAGGCATCCGTAAAAAATGTTTTGTCGTTACCGGCAGCGCCTACCTCCACCGGGAGGCATTGGACGCGTATATCGGGCAGCACGGGCTGGACGTAGAACTGCTGCAGGACCTGGACGAAAAGGCCATGGCGGCGTTGATGCGCAAGTGCAGGTATGCCATTTGTCCGCCCAGTACCGTATCTTACGAGTACCTGTCCGTTCGTGGCGAATTGTATCTTCGTATGATTGCGGATAACCAGCGGGATATCTGCCGCTTTTTTACAAGCGAAGGGCTTGCTTTCCCGCTGGAGGACATTTTTGTAAAAGATGCGGCGGCGCTCAAAAGATCGGTTCTTCAGCAGCAAAGGTTCTTCGACGGGCGGTCCGCGATGCGGCTAAAGAAGATATTCAGTCAGCTGGACCTGGAGCGGCGGATCACTGTTCGCCAGGTGACGGCGGCAGACAGCGATACGATCTTTGGATGGGCTAACGACCCGGCCGTTCGGGAGCATTCACTGAACCAGAAAACCATCAGTCCCGAAGAGCATGCCGCCTGGTTCAATAACAAGATCGTTGCGCCCGATTCGCGGATGTACATCATGGAGCTGGAAGGGGTGCCCGTAGGGCAGATCCGGTTCGACATCGATATCCTGCAGTCGCGGGCGGCTATTGGATATTCCGTAGATGCGGCTTTTCGCGGAAAGGGCCTGGGCTCGGCCGTGACAAGGCTTGGCATCGCCGCACTACAGGCGGCCCGGCCCGATATCAGGGAAATAAAGGCTGTGGTGAAAACCACCAATATCCCGTCGCGGCAGGTATTTGAACAGCTAAATTTTTTGAAGCTCGATGAAGAGACCATCCAGGGGCAGCCCTGTAATGTGTATCTTTTAAAACTTAACAGACGACCATGAAACCAATGGAGTTCAGGATAGGCCAACATACGGTAGGCGCCGGTCATCGCCCTTTTCTTATCGCGGAAATGAGCGGCAATCACAACCAGTCGCTGGAGAGGGCGCTGGCGATCGTAGATGCTGCCGCGGATGCGGGCGCGCATGCCATCAAGCTGCAAACCTACACCGCGGACACCATGACCATCAAAGGAGCCTATACCATCAAAGATGAAAACTCCCTCTGGAACAACCAGGAGCTGTACGACCTGTATAAAATGGCTTACACGCCCTGGGAGTGGCACCAGGCGATCTTCGATCACGCGGGCAAGCGCGGGATGCTGGCTTTCAGCTCCCCTTTCGACGAAACGGCGGTAGATTTCCTCGAGTCGCTGAACGTGCCCTGCTATAAGATCGCGTCATTTGAAAATACGTTCTGGCCGCTGCTGAAAAAAGTGGCGGCTACGGGGAAGCCGGTGATCATGTCTACCGGCGTAAGCTCGCTGGCGGACGTCAGCGAATCGGTAAACGTGCTGCGGGAAAACGGCTGCAAAGATCTTGTGCTGTTGAAATGTACGAGCACCTATCCGGCTACGCCCGAAAACACCAATATCCTCACCATCCCGCACATGCAGCAGCTGTTCAACTGCCAGGTGGGCCTTTCGGACCATACCATGGGCCCCGGCGTGGCAGTGGCCGCTACAGCGCTGGGCGCCACTGTGATCGAAAAACATTTTACGCTCCGCCGCGCGGATGGAGGGGTTGACAGCGCGTTCTCCATGGAACCGGAAGAATTTAAACGGCTCGCGGAAGAGACCAACAGCGCCTTCCTGTCGCTTGGCCGCATCCAGTATGGCGTACAGGAGGCCGAGGAAAAAAGCAGGCTTTTTAAACGTTCCATCTACGTGGTGAAAGATATTGAGCCGGGGGAAACATTCACCGCCGAAAACATCCGCGTGATCCGCCCCGGCGACGGGCTTCATCCGAAATATTATGAGAAGCTCCTGGGGCAAACCTCCAGGATGGCTTACACGAAAGGCACTCCGCTAACGATCAACGGCATTTAACAGCACAGATAAGGAAGCATGAAAGTTTTGTTTTTTAACGGCATTAACATCACACCGCATACAGAAACCGAAATGGAGATCGCGACGGACCTTATGAAGGAAGGGCACGATCTGTATTTTGTGCAATGCCGCGGCGAGCTGCGTACCTGCTGTATCAACTTCACACGTGCCGAACGGATTTGCCGGGACTGCCGCAGCCGCCAGAAAAACTCATTCGGAATTATTGGCCTTCCCCCGGAAAAGGTCCTGCATTTCGGGAAAGTGCCGGTAAACGAAAAACTCATTCCGGAGCGGTTCGCGTCGATAGACGAACTGAAAGCTTTTACGTTCGAAGGCTCCGATATCGGCATGGGCGTAGCTTCCTCGCTGGTGTCCGCCTACCGCGACCACCGGCTGGATACGGAGAAATTCAAAAAAGAGATCCGCGACGGCATCTGGACCTCGCTGTATGTGCACGGGAACGCCAAAAAAATGCTCGACGAGCTGAAGCCGGATCTCGTGATCCTCTTCAACGGCCGCTACCTCGAAATCCGCCCGATGATGCGTCTTTGCGAAGAAAGAGGCATTCATTTCCAGACGCATGAGCGCGGCGGCACGCTGCAGACCTATATTCTTTGCGACAACAGCACGCCGCATTCGCTGTCCGCACTTGCCCGGGAGATCGACGAGAGATGGGCGAAAGCCCAGGATGAAGGGAAGCAGGAAAGAGGAAGACAGTTTTTTGTGGATCGCCGCAACAGGGTCCTGCAATCCTGGATCGTGTTCACAGGCGACCAGCAAAGAGGCAGCCTGCCTGCCGATTTTGACGGGAGCCGCAAGAACATAGTCATCTATAATTCTTCGCTTGACGAATATGAAGGCATCGCGGGCATCGGCGGGAAAATATACGCCCACGACAACGCCGGTATCGCGCAACTGCTGGAAGCTTTCGAACACCGGGAAGACCTTCATTTTTACCTCCGGGTGCATCCGAATCTCAATGGGCTGGAAAATACGCAGGTAAAGGAGCTGCGGGAGATCGGGAAACGTTTTCAGAATCTCACGCTCATTGCCGCGGAAGAAGTGACAGATACCTACGCGTTAATGGATGCGGCGGACATTGTAGTAGTGTTCGGCTCTACCATGGGCGTCGAAGCGGCGTTCTGGGGCAAACCCGTAGTGCTGCTCGGCAATTCGTTTTACGACCACCTGCGAGGATTTTACAAACCGGCAACACACGAAGAAGCCGTAGCTTTACTCGGGCAGGACCTGCAGCCGCTGCCCTGGGGGGACGACCTCCTCAAATACGGCTACTGGGAGCTGGAAAGAGGCATATATTACAAGTATTACAAGGGCACCGCGCTGTTCGAAGGCACCTTCATGGGCAAAAGCATCGCGGTGAAACCGGGGCAGAAAGTACTGAATTACCTGCTCACCAAAGCCACGAAAAAAATCGCGAAAGCAAAACGTTTCCTGAACAAGCTAAAAAAGAAAACCTGATAACTATAAAACCATTCACGATGCTGCTAAAAAAACTATGGTTCGCAGCGGTGCTGTTACTGGCTTTCGAAAGCCAGGCGCAAACCGCCAAACGCCCTAACATCCTCTTTATCTTCTCCGACGACCACGCCTTCCAGGCCGTGAGCGCTTACGGAGGCAAGCTGGCGCAAACGCCCAATATCGACCGCATCGCCCGCGAAGGCGCGATATTCCGCAACGCGCTCGTCACCAATTCCATCTGCGGCCCCAGCCGCGCCACTTTGCTCACGGGCAAATACAGCCATAAAAACGGCTACACGCTCAACGAAAAACGGTTCAATATCGACCAGCTGCTTTTCCCCCGCGTGCTGCAGCAGCACCAGTACCAAACCGCCTGGATCGGCAAATGGCACCTCGGCAGCCTGCCACAGGGCTTCGATTACTGGCGCATCCTGCCGGGGCAGGGGCAATATTTCAACCCCGATTTCATCGAAAAGGATAAAGACACCGCGCGCATCCCCGGGTATGTGACGAATATAATCACTGACGTCTCCGTGAACTGGCTGGAGCATCGCGATACTTCCAAACCCTTCATGCTGGTGGTCGGCCACAAAGCCACGCACCGCGAATGGCTGCCGGCTTTGGAAGATCTCGGCGCATACGACAACGTGGATTTCCCGCTTCCCAAATCCTTTTACGACGACTACAAAAACCGCGAAGCCGCCAAAAACCAGGATATGACCATCGATAAAACGATGCGACTCCTGGAAGACCTGAAAGTGCATGTGAACTATGACCGCTTCGTATACAGGCGCATGAGCCCCGGGCAAAGAGCGAAGTACAAAGCGTACTACGACAAGGTGAGCAAGGAATTCGACGACAAAAAACTCAGCGGCAAAGCGCTCATCGAATGGAAATACCAGCGTTACCTGAAAGATTATCTTTCCACCGCCCGCGCGCTGGACAGGAACGTCGGCCGCCTGCTGGATTATCTCGACAAAAGCGGCCTGGCGAAAAACACCGTCGTGATATACGCTTCGGACCAGGGCTTTTATATGGGCGAGCACGGCTGGTTCGACAAAAGGTTCATTTATGAGGAATCGCTCCGCACGCCGTTCCTGATGCGCTACCCCGGCGTGATCAAACCCGGCACGAAGGTGAACGAGCTGATGACGAATATCGACTGGGCGCCCACCATTCTCGACCTCGCGGGCGTAGCCACCCCGGCTGAAATGCAGGGCGTATCGTTCCTGCCGCTGGTGACGCCCGGCGCGGACAGATCTGGCTGGCGGAAAGCGGCGTACTACCACTATTACGAGTTCCCGCGGCCGCACCATGTGTACCCGCATTTCGGCCTGCGCACCGAACGTTATACGCTCGTACGCTTTTATGGCCCGGGCGACAGCTGGGAACTGTACGATCTCAAAAAAGACCCGATGCAGCTGCGCAATATCTATGGCACGAAAGGCACGGAAAAGATCACGGCCGGCCTGAAAGAAGAGCTGCGCAGGCAGATCGTACATTACGACGAT
>CBINIO010000085.1:0-11338 GCA_966250725.1 uncultured Chitinophaga sp. | reverse complement strand
TTTGGAGTAGATTGTATTTATCTTAACATTTCGGGAACATATCTTTAACCATTTCTGGCAGGAATTTTGCCAAAAGCGGGTGTCATGTTAAAAAACGTATGTAATAAAATTGTGAAGTATGCGGCGGTTGCGCTGCTGGTTGTGTGCATGGGCGCCGTTCCCGCGATGGCGCAAAGAAAAACCTCCAAATCGCCTGCTACGGGCATTGCGAGCTATTACGCGCAGAAATTCCATGGCCGTAAAACCGCCAGCGGCGAAATATTCGACAATACGGCGATGACCGCCGCGCATAACACGCTTCCCCTCGGAACGCTCATCAAGGTCACCAACCTGCGCAATAACCGCTGGGTGGTAGTGCGCGTAACCGACAGGCTGCACCCCAACAACCGCAGGATCGTAGACCTTACGCAAGCCGCGGCGAAACAGCTGGGCTTTATCCATTGGGGGCTTACGAAAGTGAGAGTGGAAGTAGTAACGAAAGAATTTGTGACCAGCCTTCCGTTCTGGGAAACGGCGATGAACTGATCATTTATATTTCCAGCAGCCCCGCACATGATCGTTCACCATACCGGTAGCCTGCATATACGCATAACAGATAGTCGAGCCCACGAATTTAAAACCTCTTTTCAACAGGTCTTTGCTCATCGCGTCGGAGATCTCCGTTTTGGCCGGCACCTGCGATGTGCTGGTAAAACGGTTCAATACCGGTTTGTGACCCACGAATCCCCAGATATATTTATCAAAGCTGCCGAACTCTTTTTGCACCGCCAGGAACGCTTTGGCATTGGCGATGCAGGCGCGGATCTTTAACTGATTGCGGATGATGCCCGGGTCCTGCAATAACTTTTCTACTTTTTTCTCCGTGTACCGCGCGATCTTTTCCGCATCCCAATGGTCGAACGCTTTGCGGTAATTTTCCCTTTTTACGAGCACGGTATACCAGCTCAGGCCGGCCTGCGCGCCTTCGAGACAAAGCATTTCAAACAGCTTCGTATCGTCGTGGCAGGGCGTGCCCCATTCGTTGTCGTGGTAATCCATGTACAGCCGGTCTTTGGTGCTCCAGCCGCATCGTTGTTTTTCCATTAGAGCTCCCATTTTTTGATGAGGTCCTTTACCTGTTTTTTATACGCTTTCAGCTGCGCGATCGTTTGCTGGATGAAGCTGTTGTCTTCCAGCCGGCCCACCACCGCTTCCATTTCTTCCTCGTTTTCGTAGGTCATCTGGCGGAACGGGTTGAGGTAATCTTTTTCGCGGGAACGGTAAATGCCTTCGGTGATGCTGCCGAAGGTATACACGGACTGGTCGAGGAATTTTTTGAACTGCCCGGCCGTGAGGTCTTTGGCGCTGAGCTGGTGCAAATGCAGCAGGCAGGCAAGCGCGTGCTGCAATTTGTCTTCGTCGTACTTTTCGCCAAGCGCGCGGTACGCGTCGTGCAGCTGCGGCCAGCCGCCGATCTTTCCTTTACGGATGCGCTGTTTCAGGTCTTCGAGGTCCTCGTGTTTGACGAGCTGCCCGCCTACGTTATGCCAGGGGCCGCGTTTGCATTGTTTCAGGTAGGCCTGCAGGGCGGGGAACGAATGTATGCCGAGAGCGGCGGCCTGCTGCAATAAATTTTTTACGGCATGCAGCACGATCAGCTCGCGGAAAAGCGGGTAGGCTTTATGCACTTTCAGCAGCTCCACCTTGCGGCTGGAATTTTCGATCTGCTCGCCGAGTATCTCCATGCGCGCCACTTTCGCGTTCTCTTCCAGCAGCAGCTTTTTGCCGGTTTGCTGGATGGATCTTTTACCCGCTTTGTCTTTGTCTTTCTGATGCATGTAGGCCTTGCCCACGGCGAGTTCCATCAGCTCGATCGCATCCAGCAGCTCTTCCACGGAATCGGGCGCGAGGTAATCGTATTCGATATGCTGCGTTTTGTCGGTGCGTTTGTCGCGGTCCACATACTTCCACGAATTGCGCGCGAGCGCGTACATGTTGTGCAGGAACCAGTAGCCGGGCATGATGCGCAGGCAGTCGTCGTGCTCGTCGTTCACCACCAGGCTGAACGGGAAGGGGATGTGCAGCTCGCTCATGTAATTGCCTTTGGCGATAAGCGTAAAGCAGGCGAACATGGAATTATGTTTCAGCGTAACGCTCAGCCCCGGCCAGAATCCGCGCCCGGCAACGATCTCGCCGTCAGCCCCGCGGGAATTGTGATTGCTGCCGATGGTGGCGCCCGCCGCCATGTTGCTTTGCCCTTGTATAAGCGAGGCGCAAAGGAAGGAGTTGTTATGATGCTGCTCGTGCGCCGGAAATATCAGCGAGTTCAACACTTCGCAGCAGGAAATGGTAGCGTTGTTGCCGAGATAGGAGTTGATGAGGCGCGCGCCGTATTTGAGCTGCGAATGCGAGGCCATCACGAAGCGCACGGCCTTTACGCCGTAGAACACGCGGCAGCCGAGACCGATGATGCCGTTCACCATTTCGCAACCTTCGCCGATCTGCGAGGGAGCGCCGGCTTCGCTGTTGATGGTCAGGTTCTTCAGTTTGTTCGCACCTTTGAGATAAGCGTCCGTGCCGATGGTCACGTCTTTGATGATCTTGCAGTTTTTGATCACCGTGCGGTCGCCCACCATGCCGTAATAACCGCGGCGGTGATCGAACTGTTTTTCGGTGAAGTTCTTGAATTGCTCCATCAGTGCGTGATCGGTGCGGTTGCGCGTCCAGAGCCATGCGTCGCCGGGCAGCATGCCGTCGAAGGGCATCACGCTGCGGCCGCCGTTCTCGTTGCAAAGCTCCAGCCAGATGCGCACGTTTTCGGGCTCGCCTTCTTTTACGATGCCGTTGCCGAACTTGGCGTGGTCGGTCACCGCCATTTCGTTGACGTTGGCGATGATCACTTCGTTGCCGATAATGTAGTGGGAAAGAAAATTCACGTTGTGCACCACCACGTTGTCGCCGAAGTCGCAGGACGCGATGGTGCTGTTGTACAGGCCGACGGGCAGGCGCAGGTTGTGAAATTCCAGGAAATAAGGTTCCAGCTTGCCGATGCGCACCATGCCGTAAAAGTGGCAGTGCTGCACGAGGTTGGGATCAAAATCGTTGTCGACGAAAATATTGTTCCAGTCGTCGGAAGTATTGTCGTTGCGCACCAGCGTTTCGATCTCGCCGGCTTTGAGCTTGCGGTGAACGGTCTCTTTGCCCCGCTGCTGGTCGCGCAGGTAGTATTCGTTGCGGCCCGCGGGCAGGAAACGTTCGTCTACGAACTGGTATCCCAGCTGGCTGAGCGGTCTTTTTTCTATATGGTTCATACGGATACTATTCTACGGTTACTGACTTGGCGAGGTTGCGCGGTTTGTCCACGTCGTAGCCTTTGGATACGCCGATGTGATACGCCAGCAGCTGCAGCGGTATCACGGAAATGATCGGGGCCGCCAGCTCGTCGGCTTCCGGCACTACGATCACGTCGTCCGCCATGCCCGGAATTACCTGGTCGCCTTCGGTGGTGATGGCGATCACTTTGCCTTTCCGCGCCTTGATCTCCTGTATGTTCGACACGATCTTTTCATAATAGCTGTCTTTCGTGGCCACGAACACCACGGGCAGGTTTTCGTCCACCAGCGCGATGGGGCCGTGTTTCATTTCCGCGGCGGGGTAACCTTCCGCGTGGATGTAGCTGATCTCTTTGAGCTTCAGCGCGCCTTCCAGCGCGATGGGGAAATTGTAGCCGCGGCCGAGGTAAAGGAAATCGCGCGCGTCCTTATATTTTTCCGCAACGGCTTTTACCTGTTCGTTCAGCTCCAGCGCGGCGGCCACTTTTTCGGGCACGTCGTTCAGCTCGTCGAGCAGATGCTGGAAACGCTGCGGGGTGATGGAGCCTTTTGCTTCGGCGATCTTGAGTCCGATAAGGCTCAGCACGGCCAGCTGCGCGGTGAACGCCTTGGTGCTGGCAACGCCGATCTCCGGGCCTGCGTGGGTGTACACGCCGCCGTTGGACAGGCGGGCGATGGACGAACCCACCACGTTGCACACGCCAAGTATGATGGCGCCTTTTTCTTTGGCGCTTTCCATGGCCACAAGCGTGTCCGCCGTTTCACCGGACTGCGACACGGCAATGATCACATCGCCTTTGCCCACCACCGGGTTGCGGTATCTGAACTCCGACGCGTATTCCACTTCCACCGGTATGCGGCATAGTTCTTCTATCATGTATTCGGCCACCAGCCCGGCGTGCCAGCTGGTGCCGCAGGCCACGATGATGATGCGCCGCGCTTCCTTTAAAAGATCGAGGTGCTCGCGGATGCCGCCCAGCGTGAGTTTTCCGGCTTTCGCATCCAGGCGGCCGCGCAGGCTGTCAAAGATGGTCTGCGGCTGCTCGAACACTTCCTTCAGCATAAAGTGGTCGTAACCGCCTTTTTCGATGGCCGCCAGCTCTATGTCCAGCTTCTGGATATAAGGCGTTTGTATCTCGTTGGAAATATTTTTCAGGATCAGCTCGTCCGCACGGAGTATCGCGATCTCGTAGTCGTTTACGTACACCACTTCTTTTGTGTATTCCACGATCGGCGATGCGTCGGACGCGAGAAAGTGTTCGCCTTTGCCCACGCCGATCACCAGCGGACTGCCTTTGCGCGCGGCGATCAGCGTGTCCGGCCGGTCTTCGTCCACGATCACGATCACGTACGCGCCCACCACTCTTTTTAACGCGATGCGCACGGCTTCTTCGGTGGAGCAGTCGTTGCTTTTTTTGATCTCCTGGATGAAGTGGATCAGCACTTCCGTATCGGTGTCGCTCGTAAACTGATGGCCTTTGTTAAGCAGCTCCTGTTTGAGCTGCGCGTAATTTTCGATGATGCCGTTGTGCACCATGGCGAGCTTCCCGTCGCCGCTGAGATGGGGATGCGCGTTGCGGTCGCTCGGTTCGCCGTGCGTGGCCCAGCGGGTGTGGCCGATGGCGATATGACTTTTCAGATCTTTGCCCAGCGCAAATTCTTCCAGCTCCGATACTTTCCCTTTTTTCTTATATACTTTGAGATGCCCGCCGTTGAGCAATGCCACGCCGGCACTGTCATAACCGCGGTATTCGAGGCGTTTCAGCCCTTTTAGAACGACGGGATATGCTTCACGCTGACCAATGTACGCTACGATTCCACACATGGATACAATAAGGTTTTGAAGGTTAAAAATTCACAATAGGGGCTCAAAGTAAGACTTCTGCGGCAAATAAAAAAAGAGGCCGCAACCGCGGCCCCGTCATATCAATCGATGTGGAACGAAGGATGCGCGTTTTCCCAGCCGTAGCGGTTGCGGTATTTTACATGCCGCAGCAGCTTGCTGAATTGTGCCGCCAGCGGTTTGTCCGCCTCGAAAGGCAGCTCCGTCAGTTGGGTGAGCGCATCGTCCGCGCTGCATTTTTTCCTGTTTTCCGGCTGCATGCCGCTGACGGCGAGCTGCCAGCGGTCGCTGTTTTTTTCGCGGTACTTGTAAAAATAAACGGTGCCTTTGCGGAAACGGTGCATGGCGGCCTGTTTGCCGATCAATACCAATGTGTCGATCTTTTTGTCGTACGATTCCGCGTTGTACAATACGCTGCGCGCAATCGATTCCTGGGAAGCGTATTTCGCGGGGAACCGGTCCTGCATGCCGATCTCCTCCAGCGCCTCCCACAGTTTGACGCGGTATTTTTCCCTGCCGGCGATGCTTTCCAGCAGGCTGTCCGCCACCGGCTGCCGGTTGCGCAGGTACAGCTGCGCGCGCAATATTTGCTGCCCGCTGTTCTTCAACGTTTCGTAACGCGCGAAAAAACGCTCCGCATTCTTGTTGGTGTGTTTGTAGGGCAACAGCAGGATGGCGAAATTATGCAGCGGGTAATTTTCCATATTGGCGGCGGCAATGGCCCAGCCTTCTTCTTCGTCGTCGTTTTTGTTTTCGTGGAGCCGCTGTTCGCCGGATAGCTGTTTTTGCAGGTTCACGCGCGCGTCGAACGCGATCTGGTTGATCTGCTCCCTGTACACGTCAGGGCGCAGGTAACCGCTGTCGGCCAGTTCGGCGAGCAGGGTGTACACGTGGTTTTTATAATCGCTGAGCGCGGTGAACTGCAGCAGGTCGGGGAATAGCGTGGCGCTGAGCTGCAGCGAATCGTACAAGGGGGAAAAGAGGCCGGAGAACTGGCTCATGTCGCCAAAGATCGGTATCTCGTTCAGCGCCAGTTCCCTGAACACATTTTGCGCTTCGCGGGTTTGCTGGTGCAGCAGCGTGGTGAGCACGGCGTATTGCAGCGAGGCGGTATCGTTGGCGGCCTGGTATGCTTGCCGCAGGAACGGCAGGATGGCCGGGTGTTTGAGCCGGCCCAGCTGTTTGATCAGGTCGGTCTTTACTTCGGAATAATTTTTTTCGCTGGCGCTCCATCCTTTGATCAGCGAGATGATCGCGGGCGCGTCCTCATCGCGGCATTGTATGCTGGAAACGGCCTGGCGCGCCAGTTTGCGGTACGCGCTGTCCCTGCCGTAAAAATCTTCCAGCAGCAGCGGCGTTTTGTTCCGGTAAATGGAAGTGCCGGCCAGCGTGTCTTCCGGCGTAAAGCTGTCAAAGAAGGTGCTAACGAAAGAAGAGGGCCCGGCGATGTTGTCCGTGATCGCGGACAGCGTGTAAACCGCGCCTTTGCGGAGATAAACTTTATAAAGAAAACTTTTGGTGCTGTTGGTGTCGCGCAGCTGGTACACGCAGCTTTCCCAGCCGGGGTGTTTCTCGTATTTTTTTACGTGTATCAGCAGGTCGCCGTTGCTGGAAAATTCGCGGGCGCGTTCGCCCCAGTATTCCGCGCTGTCTTTTACGCTGAAATAACGGCTCATCGGCTGAAAGGCGACGTGGACGGCCTCGCCGGTGCTGTCCGACCGGAATTGCGTTTCTTTCACGTTATAAAGACTGCTGAGATATTCGTTGTCGCCGTCGTAACGCACCTGGTCCATCAATTCTTCCGCGCCGTTCTTTTCTTCCGCTTTTACTGCGGTTTGCACGGAGAAGTACAGCGAGGTGTCTTTATACGCCTGGAACTGCCGGTATTGCGGGTTGCGGAGGGCGAAGCTGCTGAAAAATTCCTGCGCGCTTTTTTTGTCCTGCCGGTAGCGGGCGGACAATACATAATAATTCGCGCCCTGCAGCAAAAAGCGCGTTTGGGTGAAGCTGCCGTCCGTATTGCGGTTCACGACCTCGAGACAGGGGCGGCCCTGCCAGGTGAATACCTTTCGGCTTTTCGGCTGCTGTATGAATTGCGACTGCTGAAAACTTTCTTCGGCGAAGCTCAGCTCCACGGTATCTTCTTCCAGCAGGCTGAAATCGGGAATGGTTTTGCGGATGACAAGAAAGCTGTTGCCGGTTTTTTTGTCGAGCGCCTCGTATTCCTGTCTTTTGCTCATGGAGCGGAGCGCCGCGTTGCGGGAATAAAGGGGCTCGTGGGGAAGCTTTACCGAAAAGCTGCCTTCAGCGGGATCGTACAAGGTCCATTTGGGCGCGGGCATGGGTTTGAGATGAATGGAAGCAAAGAACCGGTCGCCTTCCTCACCGGCCGCATAATCGCCGTTGCCGCTGATCTTGAAGATGAATATTTCGAACGGCGTCACGAAGATGTTATACCGCTGCAGGTCGCCGCGGCGGGTGCGGTTGCGGATGTCGAAGCCGGCATAGCCGCTGTTTTTGATCTGCTTTCGTGAAATGATCTTTCCGGGGATGTTCTCGTACAGCAGGCTGTCCACTTTTTTGATGACCTCCTGTTCGTTCTGCCCGAGGCTCAGCGCGTTGGTTTTGATGCGGCTTACGAGATAATACGCGCCGTTCGCGAGATCGGCGTACTGTAATTGCTGCAGCATGGCGAGGTTGCTGAAGTTGTACAGCTTGCCCGGCAGTTCCGCTTTGATCCAGCCGTCGTCCGAGGCATACGGCCGGAACACGACCGGCGCTTTCATATTTTCCAGCAGCTCCTTTTGTTTGCTGTCGCGGTTGGTGATGGTTACCGGGCGCAGGGTGTAGCCCGCTTCGCGGAGCATGTGTATCAGCCCCCTGTCTCCCGGCAGGTGCGCAGCGCCTACGCCGGCGAACAGGCTTTCTTTCCGGATGATGGAGTCGATGGACCTGAACATGTTCTCGTTCCGTTTGTACAGGAATTTTTCGAGAAAGGCGGGAGAGCTGTTCTGTTTGCTGGAAAGCGAATCCAGCAGGTCGAGGTCGCCGCGGCGGTATGCATCGTTGAGCAGGTTGCGCGTTTCCTGCGGGTTGCCGTCGTAGGTGGATGTGTTCTTTTTGTTCCTGGCTTCTTTGGCCGCATCGCGGTACGCTTCCAGCATCAGCCTTTCCGATTCCTCGAAATCCTCCACGCCGGTGGCCTTTTTGCCGAGCCTGGCGCCCACCTGGTAAATATACATGTCAAGAAAGGTGTCTTCCTCGAAATCTTCGCGCGAGCTGAAGGAGCGGTACAGCAGGTGGTTGATCATTTCGGGGCGATAGGTAAGACCGCTCCGAACGAGATCGCTGTAAGGCCCGATGGTAAAGGCGTCCCGCGGCATCAGCGAGTTGCGGCCCAGCGCGTTCATATAGTTGCTGCCGAGCCGGAGCATTTTGCTTTTGGAAAAATCTTCCTGTAAATGCTGCGGGTCCGTTTCGAGCGAAACCACCTCCACGTTGCGGATGCAATGATAAAAGGAATCGCTGAGATGAAAGGCGAGCTTGCTGCTCACGTGCATGGTGCCGAAAAGGTAGGAGGGTTTTGCGAGGCCGTTGCCGGAGATCTCCCAGAGGAGGCCCTGGTATTTTTGTCCGCTTTGCGCAAACCCGGTGCAGTTCAGGGCCAGCAGCAGGCACGCCAGCAGGCTTCTTTGCAAGTATTTCATGATAAGGACCCGGGGGATGATTGATGCTTTCAAATATACGCAAAAAAATTGCAGCGCCGGGGAGGCGCTGCAATGCGGTGACGGCGGGATGAAACTAATGCTTCAGCAACACGTCGTTAAACAATTTCAATATCCGCTTATACTCGTCCGTCCAGCTGGAAGGCTCGGTGAAACCGTGATTCTCCACGGGATACACCGCCAGCTCCCAGTTGTCTTTCCCCAGCTCGATGAGCCGTTGCGAAAGCCGCACGATGTCCTGGAAATGCACGTTGGTATCCACCATGCCGTGGCACATCAGCAAATGCCCCTGCAGCCCTTCCGCGAAATAGATCGGGGAGGAGCGGCGGAACGCGATGCTGTCGGTATACGGCTGGTTGAGGATGTTGGAAGTATACCCGTGATTATAATGCGCCCAGTCCGTAACCGAGCGCAGCGCCGCGCCGGCGGCGAATTCGCCGGGTGTGGTGAACATGCCCATGAGCGTGATGAAGCCGCCGTAGCTGCCGCCGTAAATGCCGATGCGTTTCGGGTCAACGCCGTATTGCTGCGCGAGGTAATGCGCGCCGTCCACCTGGTCGGTGAGGTCTTTGCCGCCCATGTGGCGGTAGATGCCCGTGCGCCAGTCCCTGCCGTAACCCGCGCTGCCGCGGTAGTCCATGTCCAGCACGGTGTAGCCGAGGTCGGCGAGCAGGTTGTGGAACATGTATTCGCGGTAGTACTGGCTCCACCATTTATGCGCGTTCTGCAGGTAACCCGCGCCGTGTACGAATATCACCGCGGCGCCGTTGCGTTTGGCGGCGTCGGGCGTATAAATGCGGGCATACACTTCCTGGTTGTCGCGCGCCTTGAAGGTGATCACATTGGCCTCGCGCCAGGGGTAGCTTTTGAACTCGTCCGTCATCGCCAGGTGCGTGATCTGGATGGGTTTTGCGCCGGGTTTGTTTTCCTGGAGGTATATTTCCCAGGGTTTGTTGGACGCGGAATAACGGTACGCGATCCATTTTTCGTCGGGGGAAAGGCTCACGGTATGCGCGCCTTTCATGGAAGTGATGCGTTCCGCCTTGCCGCCGGTAACGGGCAGCCGGTAAAACTGTTTTTCACCGGGATGCACTTCGTTGGTGGTGATGTAGAAATATTGTTTGTCGCGGGAAAGTTCCGCTTCCTGCACTTCGTATTTTCCCTGCGTGAGCGCTTTTTTCCGACCGGTGTTCACATTGCAGGCGTAAAGATGCGAGTAGCCGCTGGCCTCGCTCTGGAACCAGCAGGTGTTCTCGTCGATCCAGCCGAAGCCGCCCCAGTTGATGCCGGGGCCGGCCACCCAGGCTTCGTCGCGCTGGCGGTCGAGAAGCCTGAGCGTGGCGGTGGCTTCGTCGAGCAGCATGATCCAGCGGTCCTTATGGTCCTGCGAACGGATCTGCACGACGGCGTGCGTGCCTTTGGGCGACCAGTACGGGCCGTTGACGATCACATCGCGCGCGGGCGTTTTGCCGGTGTCGCGGCGGGGATAGTCTTTGAGGTAATCGGGTTTGTCGTGGATGCCGGGTATGCCGTTCGTTCTGACGGGCAGCACGGTATCTTTCAGCCGGTCGTACACAAAGGATTCGAACGAGGGCTGCGGCGTACCTACTTTGGCGTTGGTGCGCTGCTCGCCGGTGAAGCCGCTTTCGGTGACGAAGTTCGGGATCATGGCGCCTTTGCTGGGGCCGCTTTCGCGGAATACGCGGTATACGACAAAACGCCCGTCAGGACTTACGCGCGCGTCGCTGAGCGAACGGTCGTCAAGGTAAAGGCTGCGCAGCTTTTCGGCGTCGGGCAGGCTTGCGTTGAAGGCGGTGGCGGCGTCGGTTTTGGCTTTTTTCTCGCGCAATACTTCAAACAGCTCCTGTTGCTGCTCTTTCAGGTATTCGTCCTGCGGACCAAGATGCTCCGTGCGTTTGGGTGGTTTGCGGCCGTTCACGAAATCGGTGAGCTGTTCCGTGACGCCGGTCTTTATTTCCCAGCTGTAAATATTGCGGTCGCGGCGGAACAGGATGCGGCTGTCGCGGAAGCCGAAGCTGGCGCCGCTTTCCAGGTCGGACGTGTGGGTGATGCGGGTTTCTTTGCCGGTGGCGAGGTCGCGGAGGAACACGTCGCCCTGCCAGGTGTAAATCATTTGCGTGCGTGCCTCGTTGTAACCGGCGTTAGCCATCACCTGTATGTGACGGCGTTCGGCGGGCGGCGTTTTACGCGGCGTTTGTTCCGTGAGCGTAATGCTGTACAGCGAATCGGAAAAGGCCTTTTCGGGGTTCCAGGAGAAGTAGACCGTTTTCCCGTCCGCCCCCCAGAACAGGTTGTCCGGCGAGGTGCCGATCCATTTCGGGTCCTGCATGATCTTTTCAACGGTCAGCGTTTGGGCGTATGCGGTGGCGGAAAGCAGCAGGAATGCGGCCTGCAGCCATATTCTTTTCACCGGTACCAGATGTTTGATAAAGAGTCGG